>DSAR01000032.1 GCA_011046405.1 Chloroflexota bacterium
GAACGGGAGGGGCGTATCGTCAGCGTCGGTTTGGGCGGCGACGGAGAAATGACCGGCCGTATCCAAAAGGAGAACCGCTCCCTGCCTGGCCTGAATGATTCGGGTGGCCTCGAAGACCACCCGCTGGAGAAGTTCATCGACGTTGAGACAGGTGGCCAACGTCTCTCCCAGGTTGTATAACAGATTGAGTTCCCGATACCGGGCCAGTGCTTCGTGGGCGACGGCTCTCCTTTCTAGGGTAACCTGGGCCAGGGATTCCAGGCTTTGCCGCAGGGCCGCCAGAACCAGGCGGGTCTGGGGAGGGGGCGGCAGCGCACCGGTGGCGAGGATGAGACCCGAGCGCCGAGATTCGACGTAAACAGGCGCTACGGCTCCCTGGGGGAGAAGCGCAATCTCGTCTGTTTCTGGCGCTGCTTGCCAAAGAGAGGCAATCCGATCGGCCGGGAAGGAGAGGTGACTTTCCAGGACGTGCTCGGGGCTATCGCTTACCGCTAATGGGACGTCGGGACCCAACATGGCCCCAAAGCTTTGTAGGAGCGGTGTCAACGTTTGAGGCGACAGCAGTTTTTTGAGTCGATTTTCATCTTTACTCATCGCGTCATTCAGTGTCCATAGAATATGGCTCACTTCGGCTCTTCTTCGTTTTCGTTGGGAATAGGGCCTATCCAATGAGATTCTTGCTTTTTGTGCAAAATTTGCTATCGGTAATTCCTTTTGGTTCCGGCTCGTCCGGGATAGGCAGAGCGAACGAGAACGAGAACGTGCTTTCTTCACCCACTTTACGTTTGATCCAAGTCTTTCCGTCGTGGCGTTCGATGATGCTTTTGCACAGGGGAAGGCCCATGTTGGCACTTTGCGCTTTCCCCTTGCCGCCTCGTGTGGCCCTGGTGAATTTTTGAAAGATGTGGGCGACCGGAGGTTGTACGTCCTCTGGTCTCACGCCCGCGCCAGTGTCGGTGACGTTGACGACGAGCCAGTCTCCGGGTGGGAGATCCTGGAGATCGGTTGGCGGATCAGCAAATGTTTCGTCTTTCTCCGGCCCGGTGCGCCATCGAAGAACGGATAATTCGACGTATCTATCGTCTCCATCGTCCGCATTGACCCCATCGTCTGTTGATTTAATGGCGTTGACGATCAAGCTCGTGATGACCTGGAAAAGGCGGTCTTCGTTGCCCCATACCGACGCCAGACCTTGTTCCGGGAAATGCACGCGGATCGGGACTCCTTTTTCCTCGGCGAATGCGGCTGTTGCTGTGACCCCCTTTTGGATGACGGTGCTTACGTCCACGAGTGTCGTTGGCCAGGCTGCATCCCCGGATTCCATCTTGGAGAGATCGACGAAATTGCAGACCAGTTGACCCAGTTTATTGCTTTCATTTTCGACGATACGCAGGTTCTCCGATATACGCTGGGCAATTTGCTGCGCTTTTTCTCCCTCGATCTGGGGCCTGATCCAGCGATCAAAATCGCGCTGAATCAGGTTGGCGAAGCCCAGGATGGCGGTGAGCGGCGTGCGCAGTGCGTGGGAGACTGTGCTGATGAACTCGGTCTTTATCCGGTCGACCTCGACTTCGTGGGTGATGTCTCGAAAAACCGTGACCACACCGGCTATTCGCTCGTCCTCTTTCAGACTCATAATGGGAGGTGGCATACTGAGGGCGGTCGATGAAGCCTTGAACACCCGGCCATTGGGCAGTACCAGGTCATCCGTGAACGCCTGGTGCGGCATTTCGAGAGCCTGCTTGAGAAGTTGTGGTAGACCAGCATCGGAGAAAGATTCGAGCAGCAGACGCCCGTTCAACTGATGGGGTGGCAGGTCGGTCATTTGCTGGAACGCGGGATTACTGAGGATGATGCGGCCCGATGGATCGGTGACGACCAGTCCATCTGCGATGTTGTTGAGAATGGCATCCAGTTTGCTGCTTTGTTCTGTCATCTCCTGGCTCTTGCGTGCCAGGGCGCGTTTCTGTCTTTGAATGTCCTGCAAAAGCCGGGCGTTGGCCACCGCCGTTGCTGCTTGGCTGGCGATGGTCTGGCATATCTCGATTTTTTCGTCGGAAAATGGCGTCGAGGCTTTCCGGGAGAGCAAAATCAACAAGCCGATGAGTTCCCGGCGCGCGATCAGGGGGACGAGCAGCGCCGAGCGAGGATTTAGGGATAGGAGGTGTTCGTTCAAAGGCGATAGGAGCGGGCTTTCAGATACATCCTCGACCGCGTAGGGCATACCGGATATCAGCATGCGCTGGATCGAGGGAGAGTGGGGGAGCGGCAAATACTGATTCTTTAGTTGAGACGTGGGGTGTTCGACGATCACCTGCCCGCGTTGTTGCTCCTGTCCCAGGATGAGGACATGGCCGTAGTCGGCGCCGCTGAACTCGACGAGATGGGTGCTCGTCATCTTCAGCACCTCGTAAGCATCTAACGAGGCGTTCAGCATCGTCGAAAGCCGGTTGATGAGCATCATGTTGCGGGCTTTCTTTTCCAAGTTTTCGGTCTTGTTTTGACTTTGCCGGTAGAGGTGACGAGCTTGCAGGATCGCTGCAATTTGATTGACCAATAGAAGCAACGCGGTGTGGGTTGCTTCTGCAAAGGTATGGGTCTCCTGATCGCTTTCCAGGACCAAGAGACCTATCAGATGCCCCTGGATGCGAATTGGGAAGGCAACTACGGCAAGGGTATTGGGAGCGAGTGAGGACGTTGTCTCGCGCCACTCTTGAGCGGCGATGAAAGAGATCGGGCCTAACCCATAGGATTCTTGCACGTTGAGCAAGAATTTGCCGTCAACGTCCTTTATTGGCTCTGGCTCTTCCAGGTTAGGCGCTTGAGCGTGGATGATCTGCTGGACGATGGGTGCTTCGAGGTCGACAACGGCTTGGCTGTCGTCGTCGAAGGTGGATGATGAAGAGACGGCGGCTAAGTGGAGATCAAGCCCCAACCGATTGGATTCTTGCGCAGCGAGCGAGGATTGGCCGTCGATATCCTTTTTGGCGTCCAGGTTAGGGGGGGGATCGATCAAGTAGATGGAGACATTGCTCAGATCCAGCGCCTCTTGGAGACCGTGTACCAACTTATCCAACGATTTCTCCAGGTCAGCGATGTCGTTGACCTGAACAGAAAGTTGTTGCAGGGCCTGTAGTTGGGCCTGTAATTGGGCCTTTAGGAGTTGGGCCTGGTCTGGAGACATTTCCAAGGTGATCTTGAGCTTTCACGAGCTATTTGACGTCTAATAAACTGGCCGCTCTTTCGATAAGATAGTCAGGGTTGAAGGGTTTCGTCACGTACTCGTCGGCCCCCGCCTCGATACTGCGTTTCAGATCTTCGTCCTGTCCCTTTGCAGTGAGCATGATGATGTGGACTTTGGATAGATCTGGATCAGTCTTGATGCGTTTACATACCTCGTATCCAGATAAGCCCGGCATCATAATATCCAGGATAACCAGGTCGGGCCTTTGTTCCTGAACGGTTTTCCACGCTTCGAGGCCATCGCCTGCCGAGAGCAACTCGATACCGGTATTTCTCAGATCCTCCAACGTCTGCTCAAGAAGGACTCGAATATATGCCTGGTCATCTACGATAAGGATTTTTTTGATCATCTGTGGCAAGCTTCCCTGATACTACTCGTTGGGGTATATGGTTGGGAATAGAGGAAGGAAAACAGTTTGATAGAATAGAGTATACACCAGTTGATAGGAGGAGACAAGTGACCTTTCATTCAGGTGTATAGCGATTTTCGACCTGTCAAAAAAGGCGATTTTCTGTATACGATTAGCTTGACAATGGCACATTTGTCCCCGGCGAATAAATTCGCGGGCCACAACTGCAAAGTCGGCCTACGCCGACTATAAACTAACCTGCGAAGGCAGGTTTTGCAGTGCGTGATTTTTACGC
>DSAR01000088.1 GCA_011046405.1 Chloroflexota bacterium
AGCGAATCAGCGAATCAGCGAATCAGCGAATCAGCGAATCAGCGAATCAGCGAATCAGCGAATCAGCGAATCAGCGAATCAGCGAATCAGCGAATCAGCGAATGAGCGAATGGGGTGAAGAAGGGATAGGGAGTATGGAGCATGGAGTAGGGGGAAGGGTATGATGCTCTGGGGGGGACGGTTTGAGGGGGAGGTGGATGGATTGATTAGGCGTTTCAACGATTCCATCCGGTTCGACCGGCGGATGTATGCGGCGGACGTCGCGGGCAGTGTGGCTTATGCCGGCGCGTTGGCGCGGGCCGGCCTCATCTCGGGAGAGGAGCGGGACCGGCTCGTCGCCGGGCTGGAGCGGGTACGTGATGAATTCGATGCCGGGACCTTCGAGGTCGTGACAAGCGACGAGGACATCCACACCGCCGTCGAGCGGCGGCTGGGCGAGCTGCTCGGTCCGGTGGCGGGCAAGCTCCACACCGGCCGCTCCCGCAACGATCAGGTCGCTGCCGACCTGCGGCTCTACCTGCTGGTGGAGATGGACGCTTTGCGCGAGGGCTTGATCGGTTTGCAGGCGGCCATCGTGGCCCAGGCAGAGGCCCACATGGACGTGATCATGCCCGGCTACACCCACCTCCAGCCAGCGCAGCCTGTGCTCTTCAGCCACTGGCTGATGGCCTACTTCTGGAAGTTCCAGCGCGACCGGGAGCGGCTGGCCGACGTCGCACGCCGCACGCGGATCTGCCCGCTGGGCGCCGGGGCGCTGGCGGGAAATCCCTTCGACGTCGACCGGGAGGCGCTGGCCGCCGACCTGGGCTTCGACGCCGTCACCGAGAACAGCGTGGACGCGGTGAGCGACCGGGATTACGTCGTCGAGTTCCTGGGCTGGGCCGCCCTGGTGCAGGTACACCTCAGCGGCCTGGCGGAGGACCTGGTCATATGGGCCAGCCGGGCGTTCGGTTTCGTGGAGCTCGCCGAGGCCTACACCACCGGTTCCAGCCTGATGCCGCAGAAGAAGAACCCCGACGCGCTGGAACTGATGCGCGGCAAGAGCGGACGGGTGATCGGTCATCTAACGGGCCTGCTGACGATGCTGAAGGGGTTGCCTTCGTCCTACAACAAGGACCTGCAGGAGGACAAGGAGGCGCTCTTCGACGTCGTCGACACGTTGAAGATAGAACTGCCGGTGACCGCGGGCGTGATCCGCACGCTGGCGGTGAACGGCGATCGGATGCGGGCCGCCCTGGACGACGCGCTGCTCGCCACCGACCTAGCCGATTACCTGGTGCGCCGGGGCGTGCCTTTTCGCGAAAGTCACCACCTGGTCGGCCGGGCGGTCCGGCGGGCCGAGGCGCTGGGCGCGTCGCTGCAGGAGCTGTCTCTGGACGTGTACCGGGCCATCCATCCGGCGTTCGACGAGGACGTGTACCAGGTGTTCGATTTCGAGCGCTCGGTGCAGGCGCGCACGACGACCGGCGGCACGGCGCCCTCGGCGGTGCGGGAGCAGATCCGGCGGGCGAAAAAGAAAATGGGAAATGAGGAAGTGATGAGGAGGTGAGGCGTATCGTGGCCTACGGGCCGGGCGATTCGTCGTTGGACCATACGCCCAACGAGCATATCGACGTGAGGGCGTTCGAGCGCGCGATCGAGGTTTTGGAGCGGGTGTTGGGGATGTTGGAGGGATGACGGCAGAAGGATATACAACGGATGTCCACTTTTTTCTTTTGAGACCAGATGGTATAATAGATCGACAACGGGCACAAGACAACAATTTGTGGGATGGTTTTGCAGGTACAAAAGCTGGCCGTTCGCCGCCTGTGTATCCAGGTATCAATAAACCGGGGAGCGGAGATTTTACGACATGATTCGCGGCCCGTAAAACCTCATCTTCCCTCACTTATTGAGAAGACGTAACTGTTCAGCCTACCGTCCGTTTGCAGCGGATGGGTGGGGGTTTGGGTTGTTTGGCGGGTGCGAAGCACCCGCCAAACAACCCAAACCCCCACTCTCCATCGCAGCAAGGGACTGGCCTGAGCAGTTACGAGAAGACACTAATTGGAGGATGTGATGGCGCAAGGGGTGTCCAATCCTCAGAGTACTGGTGTGGGTAAAGTTTTCGCCTTTTCTCTCTTGGTCATTGGTCTTGTCGGCGGATGGATCCTGGGTAATTTGACACACCGTCCCTCGCCTTCTACTCCCCTCCTTATTTCTACACCACTTCCAACCGAGACACCTCTACCAACCACCACCCCCTCTCCGTTGCGTATCCACGTCAGTGGCGCCGTGCGACAACCGGCTGTCTACAGATTGCCGTTGGGCAGTATCGTTCAGGATGCCCTTGACGCGGCCGGCGGGCCGACGGACGAGGCGGATCTGGACGCGGTCAATTTGGCCGTGGAGTTGCAGGATCAACAGAAGGTCCATCTCCCCAGCCAGGGAGAGGCGAGTGCGCCGGCAGTGCTTTCTGGCGGCGTGTCGTCCAGCGCTGAGGATGGCAAGGCGGGCGGATTGGTCAACATCAACACGGCCTCGGCAGCCGAGTTGGAGACATTGCCGCGTGTTGGTCCAGAAAGGGCGCGGGAGATCATCAATTACCGGGAGACCAACGGTCCCTTTCAGACCATTGAGGAAATTCAGAACGTGACCGGGATCGGCCCATCGACGTTCGAGGGTCTGCGAGACCTCATCACGGTGGGCGATTGAGGAGATATCCATGAAAGGACAAATCGAGGATCTTTTGGAGCGGGGGATTGAGGCCGCCCAGGCTGGCGAGGATGAACGGGCGCGTGACCTGTTGATACACGTGATTGAGTTGGACGAGCGCAACGAGGACGCCTGGTTGTGGCTTAGCTTCGTCATCGAGCGCACGGCCGATCGAATCGTGTGTCTGGAAAATATCCTGACCATCAATCCCAATGACGAGGATGCAGCTGAAGAGTTGGACCGATTGCTGCGTGAAAGGTCGATCGAAGTGGGGACGCCGACGCTGCCCCGGTTGGAGAAGTCTGAGATAGGAGCTTCGGCTGTGTGTTCCCAATGTGGGTACCGCAATCCGACTTGGGTCTACCTTTGCGACCGTTGCGGCGCTGACCTGCGGCCCGTGGACGTGCGTGTAGCCTTATCCTCTGGCGTACGTCCCCGCACCGGAAGCATCTTCTCTCTCCTGGGAGCCTGGAGCGGCATGTTGCTCTTCAATCCGCTGCTGGCGTTTATGCCCGAGTTGGCCCTGGCCTCGTGGGCGCGTAGCCTGGCGGCGTTGCTCTTGGCCGCTCTGTTCATCACCCTGTGGCGCCTCGGGCTGACTGTTGCGAGCAGTGAGTTCGATGTCGCCCGCTCTTTCTTCGAGGGCGTTGGCCCCAGCGCGCTCTCGGCATTGATCGCGGCGCTGCTCGTGCTAGGATGGACAGCCTTGATCAGTCTGCCCCTGGCCCTGGTAACCTGGGTGACGGCGCGATTGGTGGGCGGGCAGCGGGATTTTAAGACTCACGCTCATCTGGTGGTGGTGATGCTTTCGGGATGGACCGTGATCATGGCGTTGTTGGCATCTTTCATCCTCTTGATCCTTCATTGGCTGGGGTTTGAGGATCGCTTGCTCATCGGGGTGTTTTTTATCCGCTATGATGGCGACGTGTTGGCCATCCCGGTGATCCTGATGAGCTTGGCCGGTGTCATCTGGCTGAAGCAAGCGGTGCAGACGGCCCATCACCTATCGGGGATACGGGCTGCCTTGACGACTGTGCTGGCGCTTGCCTTGGGCCTTGGCGGGTTGTTGGCTTACGCGGCTCTTTTCGAGAGCGACCTTTCTCTGCGCTGGAGTTTATCGCATCACCAACCCCACTTGTTCTATGGGTGGAGGATGCTCCATCTGATGTAGGGTGGGGGGACCCTTGTATGG
>DSAR01000500.1 GCA_011046405.1 Chloroflexota bacterium
GACGAAACGTGGATCGACGCCGAACAGGCTGTGCTGATCGAACTCGGGCTGCTTGGGCGGCCAGGCGAAATCGGGGTAATGGATGTTGTCATCCCACACCGAATCCTCCTGAGAGCTGGCGGTGATCTGTGTGCCGCTGCCATTGTTGTGAAAGATATTGTTCGAAACGAGCATGTTGGGCGAGTTGCTCAGAGCGATCCCACCGTACCGGCTTTCGGCGATCACGTTGTTGACGAAGGTAAAATAATCCACTCTCCCCCCGTTGAAAGCATACGCCCGCGCGCCCCAAAAGATATTGTTGCGGAAGGTAATATGATGCACCATGTTCCCCGTGCCGGCCGCCTCGCTCTGATCCTCGATCATCAACATCTGGCCCATATTTTTACACACATTGCCTTCAAATAAAATGTCGTAGGCGAACTGACTGTCGGGCCAGACAGAAAAAGTCTGGAAACAGTCGATGTGCGGTTCGCCGCTCTGCTCCTCTTCCAGGCTGTCGTGCAGGTAATTGTGGCGGATGACGTGCCCGCTGCCAAAGAAGCGCACGGCGTCCGAGTCGCCGCCCACCTCGATGCCGGAATCGGTATTGGTATCTAGCGAGTGCGACACCTCGTTCCCTTCGACCAACCAATTCCGCCCGACAATGCTGATGCCGGTACCCTGCACGCGATAGAGGGTATTGCCCTTGATGACAGCGTTCAGGTTGTCGTGGTTCTCGCCGCGAATGCCGACGTAATTGTAGCTGCCCGGACGGGCGTTGGTATCGTGGATGAAATTGCGCACGATCTCGACGTTGCGGGTACCGTTCAGTTGAATGGCCCCTCGCCCCACGAAGGGTACGTCCTCCACGTAGGTCGCCGTCACCTCGAAATGTTCCACCCGCACGTAGCCGACGGGCGGCTCGTTGCGCGGCGGCGCCAACATAAATCCACGCGTGACCGCGTTGACGGCCGGGTTGCCCGGTATCTGCACCGGGTTCTGAGGATCGAAAAGCGCGTCGGGGTCCACCCGGCTCTGATCGGGCGCGTTCAACCCTTTGAAGGTAATAAAGGCGCCGGGCGTTCCCCCGCGCCGGATCGCCACGCGCTCATAGCTGCCCGGATGGACGATGATCGTATCGCCCGGCTGCGCTACGTCGGCGGCGTGTTGGATGGTCAGCCACGGCGCGCTCTCTGTGCCGGGATTGTCGTCGCTGGCCTGGGGATGGTTCTGATCCACGTAATACAGGGGGCTGAGGGCGGTCGTCGTGAACACGTAATCGTCTGATACCGTTTCGTTGCGCGCAATATCCTGCGAGCGCGCCCGAAAGTGGTAGGCGGTATCGGGTTCCAACCCAACCAGAACGACGGCATGAGAGAGCACTCGCGTGACGCTAATCGGTGTGAAATGGCCGTAGCCGGCGCCCGGCCCATACTCGACCTGCGAGGTGCTGGGTTCGTCGCTGTTCCAGGTGATGCGGGCTGTGTAGGGGCCAACGTCGAGCGCCTGGACGCCCCACAGCACCGGGGGCGTGACGTCCGAGGACTCGACGTAGAACGTGATCAACGCATCGTCGTTGACGTTCCCGGCCAGGTCGCGGCACTTGACGTAGTACGCATAGGTCTGCTCGCCCACCAGGCCGGTCACGACGTAGGTATGGGAGAGCGCGCCGGTATGTGTAAAAGTGACGGGCATAGCCGCGTAAGCCACGTCGGGCGCGGCAGCGTAGCGACAGGCGGCAAATTCGCTGCTTTGCAGCGAGAGGGTTACCTGGGTGGTGTAGCGTGGCAACGTACCTTTGGGCGCGGTGTTGAAAATCACCGGGGGTATCACATCGGGCGCGAGCAGCTCTTGGTCTGCGCCAATGTCCCAGGCCCCGGCGCGCGCGTCTCCGTCTATGTCATCGTTGATCGGCAGCCAGGGATCGATGGAGAGGTCAAGCCCGTGGTTGTTCGCCGCCTGGTCGGTCTGAGCCAGATGATAATCTCGGGCCGGACGGTTCTCGAAGGTAGCCGTCTGGTTGTGGCGCGAGTTCCGGCCCGGCGCGGTGTCATCGGCTGAAACGTTGAAATCGGAGCCGGGAAGAAACCCGCCGCGATAGTCTTGCGCTGGCGCTTGGGTGAGATTGTTCTTGGCCAGCACCCGGTCGTTGGCACGGATGGCGAACCCGTCGATAATATCCACGATCGTGTTGTTGTACACGTAGGCCGTACCTGCGCCATTTTGAATGCCGGCCGTATAGCCCGGCGTACCCACGTCGTAGATGATATTGTTCCAGATTTTCACCACGCCCCGGCACGTATAATTATGGATGCCGCTGCCGGTCGTGACGCCGTCGCCGTGGATCAGGTTGTGGCTCAGGTGGATCTCGCCCACACCTTCGGCGGTATCTGGGCGCAGATAGACGAGCGGGCCGCTTGCCAGCCCGTGGATCTCCAATCCCTCGATGCGCAGGTGGGCCGCCGTGCTATAGATAGGCTGGCTACCGCTCGTCTGCAAGCGGTAGCCCGTGCCGGCCGTACCATTATGTCGGGCCTCAGCGGTGGTATAGATGTAAATATAGTGCTCGGCGTCCGTCATCCAGCCGCCGATGGAGAGTACTTGCGTATCCGGCTGTGTCCAGGCGCCCTCGATGCGCGCCACGGCGACCAGATCGGCGGCGACCAGATCGCCCTGGGGATGCGCGCCAAAGTCGATGCCGCCAAAATCCGCTTCCCAATCGGCCAGCGAGGTGTAGCAGAGGTGCGGGCCGCTATAGCTGGCGCAATCCTGGCGGATCACGCTGATCGCTTCCGCGCTTGCCTGGCGCTGTGGAAGCGCCACACCGTTAGCGGCGACGTCGAGCGTCAGGCCCGCTGTCAGCGCCAACAGCGCCAAAGTCAGTCTTGCCAGTTTTCGTATATTCACCGGTTCCTCCTTGATTCGACAACGTCAAATCTGGGTAATCGCTCGACCTCTATTCATCGCAGAGATGTAGAGACAGAATGTCTCGCCTCAATGGCCCCTCAAGACGAGCGGCAGGTAGATGAAGCGGTCGGTCGGCATCACGCGCACCGTGTCGCTCAGCCACGGCGAGGCGTCCAGGCGCGCACGGTGAAGGTGGGGATATCGAGCGGCGGCAGCAGCGCTGTGCCGGTGTCGCTCTCGTAGCCGATGGGCCAGGTGGTGGTGGGCGGCGGCGCGGGAGTGATCGTCCAATCCAGGCAGATGGTTTCGACGCCCGGCCGGTCGTGCAACGCCAGTCCGGTGGGGGTCACGACCGCCGTGGCGCTGGCCCAGGGGATGGGATCGCCCCAGGGGCCGCGGTAGCGACCGCCGCCTGCACGTCCGCCTGTGCGCAACTGGCGCGGCATAGATCACGTTGCCCACGCGACTCAAGGCCACATCCGGCTGCGCCGTGGCGTGAGCCTGGTGCACCGTCGCCAGCAGGCCCAGTGCGAGAAACAGTGTGAGGATCCATGGCTTGTTCATTTTGGATTCCTTTCAACTGCATCTCGTTCGGTACGATCCAGGAGCGGGCGCTGGTCAGTCTCTTGCTGTGTCGTGGCTGGGTCACCGATGGCAAAGCTGCTGACCAGTCCGAGGAAGAGCAGTGGGCCCCTGGGATTTCACGGGGTTTCGCTCTCAGGGGATTGCCAAATCCCCGCCTTTTGTGGCGTAGCGTCGCTTTGTTCCTAAACGTGGCTCGGATTTGGCAATCCGAGCCGAGCGCCGTACAAAATCCCAAAGAGCCCGGAAGTCTAAATCTATCTTGACAATGGCACATTTGTCCCCGGCGAATAAATTCGCGGGCCACAACTGCAAAGTCGGCCTACGCCGACTATAAACTAACCTGCGAAGGCAAGTTTTGCAGTGCGTGATTTTTACGCGCTGTAGCCACGCGGTTTTAACCGCTGTGCGCTGTAA
>DSAR01000311.1 GCA_011046405.1 Chloroflexota bacterium
ATCAGGGGGATTCCACGTGGATGCCGAACAGGGGCAAGAGTTCGTCGACCGTTTGGACGCCGGCAGTGATCGGAAGCCGCTGGCCGGTGAAGACGTCGTAGAGGCCAACGAACAGGGTGTGGTCGCCCGGGGAGAGGGTCGGGGGCAACCAGACACCGTAGCGGTCGGTGACGGTCTGTTCCGGCGTCCAGGCCGTCGTCGGCAGGAGGTCGTCGCGGGGCTCGGTGTCCCGCTGGGCGACGAGGCGTCCCTGGGCGTCGAGGATCTGGACGGTGACCTTGTATCGCCGGTCGATGGGGGCCCGGGCTCGCCAGAACAGCGTCAGCGGGACGACGTCGCCAGACCTGAAGGGATCATCTCCACCTGCCAGCGCGTAACCCAGCAACAGAATGCGGTCGCCAAAGCGGGCGTCGAACGTCTCGCAGGGTTCCTGGGGCAAGGCCGCCGCGCCGTAGATCGCGAGCCGCACGCGCCCGTACCAGCGATCGTGGGCCTTGTAGGCGCGGAGGGATAACGCACTCTCGACGAGCCGTTGCGGGTCCGCCTCGGCGTCGCCCCAGTAGAGCACGAAGAGCCGCCTGTGATCCGCCAACACGGGTGAAAGGAATGCGTCCACGTTCTCGGGCGTGGGATGGTAGGGTGCCGGGTAGACGTGGCGATCAGGGTGGTAGTAGGTGAAGACCTCCCACTGGTTGGGCGCGTTGAGGATGATTCCATCTTGAGGACGGGCCTGGGCCGCGACGTCAGCCGCGATCTGGCGGTAGTCGTCGCGCTGGTAGGCAGGATCGAAGTAAAGGCTGTGGAGTGAGATGGTGGTGGGAATGCAGAAGGCCGTGAGAAGCGCCAGGGAGAGGATAGATGACGGGGTGCGATGAACGGCGCGGGCCAGGAGGACGTGGAAGGGAGGGAGAATGACAATCAGGAATTTGAGCCATTCTGATTTGTAAAGATCGAATGCAAGAATCAAGACGATGGGCAGCAGCAGGTAGACAGCGGCGGCGAAGACGTTGAACGCGCCACGTGGAAAAGACGGCGCAGCGCTCCGGCGCTCCCGCCAGGCGGGCCACAGAGCAATGGCGAGCAGCAGCCCCGCGCTGATCAGGGCGACGATAGCGCGGTCGGTGGTGAGCGTGACGCCGACAGTGAGCGCGCGCAGGATGTCGAGCAGGGCCGGGATCAACGTGTAAGACCGGCCGGCCGGCGACCAGCCAGTGACGCTCTTGAGAGCAGTGGGTAGCCAGGGCAGGTAGAGGGCGGCGACGGCGACCTGTAAACCGGCCCAGAGAACCAGGCGCCTCGCACGCCGTGCGTGTATCAAGCACCACAGTCCGAACACGACGTTGTGGACGATGAGCACGAAGGGAAAGGCGTACTGGGTGTAGAGCCCGGCGGCGCCAACGAGGACGTAAGCGAAGCCGACGGCCAGACTGGGACGCGCCAGAAGCCGCAGAAACAGGTAGGTAGACACCGCCGAAAGCGCGCCCAGGAGCGCGTACATGCGGGCCTCCTGGGCGTAGTAGACGGCGAGGGGCGAAATTGCGCCGAGGAAAGCGGCGACCAGGCCTGGGGTTGGGCCTGGGGTTGGGCCTGTCGGAGATTCAAAGAGACGATGTCCCAGGAGATAGGTGAACGCCACCATGATGACGCCGCACATAGCCGAGAGGGCGCGCAGCGCGAACTCGCTGTGGCCGACCGCCGCACGCCAGTAATGGAGCAAGAGGTAATAGCCTGGTGGGTGAATGTCGCCGGCGGCCCCTTCCAGGATCAGCCGGATGGGACGCTCGGCGATGCGGGCCGAGTTACCCTCGTCGTTCCAGAAGGATTGCGCGTCCAGGCGGTAGAAGCGGAGGAAGAAGGCCAACAGCAACAGCACAAGTAGCAGGGCGTAGCGTGTCAGGCGTGAGATATGAAACGTGGATTTGGGCGCAATCTTCATCGTTTAGCCATCACCCAATCACCTGCTTCACTGGCGGCGGAAGATGCGGATTAGCACCCCAACGCAGACCAGGCCCAGGGCGAGGTAGACGAGCGCGCGTCCATTGGCGAGGGCCGATCTGAGCGCCGAGCGGTGGACGAGCAGCATGTCGATCCCGACCTCGCCAGAGACGACAGTTAGCGTTGCCTCTCGGCGCATCTCTCGCAGCCCCCGCACGAGCCACACCGGCCGCCCATCTAGCGATATGCGCCGGGGAGCCTGCCCGTCGACCTGAATCTCGACCTCACCCGCGCCAGGGCCGGGATGGAGCGCCAGGGACGCCCCGTCGAACGCGAAGCGCAGCGCGGATCCAGGCTGCGTCGCCACATGGTAAGCGCCCAGTATGGCGTCCTCGCTCTCGACCGTCTCCCACTCGCCCCGGTAGTCCAACGCCCAGTGATCTTCCTGGTGCACGCCGGCGTGGAGCGCGGGTTCGAGATTGGTGGTGTATTCGCGCATACTTTCGTAGACCGGCATAGGTGTGAAGTCCGGCTCGACCATGCGGAAATAGTACCAGGATTGGTCGCGCTCGGCGTCGGAGGCGCGTTTGAAGAACCAGAAGTTGACGACGCCCATCCAGGGCCATTCTTCGATCGCCCGCTGGTAGGCCCGGGGCGCGTAGCGGGCCTGCTGTTCCAGCGTTACCTGTCCATAGACACCCACGCCGTGGATGTTAGGATCGTTGGGCACGGCGTTGGCGTTCATCTCGCTGATCCAGATCGCTTTGTGCGCGTCGCCGTTGGCGACCATGAGATCGCGGATGTAGATCGGGCGGGCGAAATTGACGTTGAGGGGCTGCATACGCCGGTCGGTGGGGCCGGACCAGAGCATATAATTGTTGACCGCCATAACGTCAAAACAGGCGGATGCGCCGGCATCGTACATGCGCTGGAGAAAGACGAAATCGCGCAATCCCAACCCCGGCCCGGGGCCTGGATCGAGAGAGACGGTCGGCGCCAGTGCGCCGCTGACGATGACGGCGTCTGGGTCGGCCTCCTTGGCGCGGCGGTAGCCCTCGCACAGGAGCCGCGTGTAGCCCTCCGGGTCGACCGGTCGCTCACCCCACTCCGGGTAGATGTTGGGCTCGTTCCACAATTGGTAATAGCCCACCCGCCCCCGGTAACGGGAGACGACGGCGTGGACGTAATCGCCCCAATCGGCCAGGTCGTCGGGCGGGGCGTAGGGGCCGATGGTATCGGTCAGGACGCGGGTCCAGGCGGGCGGGTTGCTCAAGCGGGGGACGATCTCCAGACCGTACTGTCCGGCCAAATCGACGATGTGATCATATTTTTCCCAGGCCGAACGATGCGGCTCGTGACGCCGGTCCTCAAAATCCCCTTTGCCGTGAATCTCGATGTCTTCCCAGGGAAATTCCTGGCGCAGCCAATGGAACCCGGCCTCGGCGATCATCTCGACCGAGCGCTCGCGCTTGACCTCCTCGACCTCCTCGTTCAGGAAGACGTTGATTCCGAAGGGATTGACGCCGGTGTGGGGGATGAGGGTCAGGTCGGCCGTCTGGGGTTGGGGATGTAGGACGTTGGTCGCCAACAGGGCCATCCCGCGCACCTGAGACAATAGCTCTTCTTCTCCGGTCTGATCGAACATCCACTCGGAAAAAGAGAGTTGGCAGGCAGGCAGGATCAGCAGCGTCAAAACACTCAGGAGAAGGGCCAATTTACGCATTGTGCGGCGATTATACCTTGCTTCGCGCAAGTGGCAAGTGGATAAATGAAAGGGAATACGCACAGTTGACAAGTCTGCAAATATAAGTATCATTAACCTAACCTGGTCAAGCCAGATCCAATAAAGGAGCCATTGGCCGCCAAATTCTTGCTCGCCGTGCAAGGATTCTATCGGTTAGGCCCTAACCTGGTCAAGCCAGATCCAATAAAGGAGCCATTG
>DSAR01000579.1 GCA_011046405.1 Chloroflexota bacterium
CAGGGTGATGGCAGGCAAAATCACCTGTTTCCAATCATCTCCCCAGCCATAGGTAGGCAGCCACCTCAAGGTCAAGGCAAAGACCAAAATCAGGAGGATCCCCAATAAGAAGTTAGGAATGGAGACCCCCAACATCGAAAAGAACATCGCCACGTAATCAGCCACCGTATTCTGTTTGAGCGCGGAGACGATGCCCAGGGGGACGCCGATCAAGAGCGCCAGGATCATGGAGACAAAGCCCACCTGGGCCGAGACCATGATCGGCGCCAACCGCATGAAGCGTCCGATCGCATCTAATCGCTCGCGCCACCCGATAGACACGTAGCCGATGATCTCTCCATTCGTTTTAATCACCAACGCCTCAGAATCGAACAAAGAAGGCGTCTCGGCGAATGTCATCGAACTAGCCTGCCGGTCGAACGTGTTCCGTAGTTGTTCGCGCAACACGTCCACCATGTAATTCGGGCCAAAGAGCATCGTATTGACCGAGCGACCGGTGCGCCGCAGGGAAGGCCCAAAGTCGAAATGGAACAACAAGCGCTCCATATAGCTCAGGTACTGTTGCCAGGCTGGCCGATTCAACCCGTATTTGGCCTCCATATTGGCCCTGATCTCTGGAGTGACCGGACGCCCCGACGCGGAGCCCGAGAAGGGCCCCCCCGGCACGAGCTGCATCATAGCAAACGTGACGAGCGTGATCAGGATGAGCACCGGGATACTCCAGATAACTCGCTGTGCGATTAATCGTTGCATACTCTCACTCTCCTCAAAGAAATGTACACGTCTACAGGATCTCTCCCTGTCCAACCTACAAATGCAATCACAAAACCATAAAGTACGGGTATCTACTCACCTCGCGCCCGCCGGATCATAATCCGGAAGCCGGATCATAATCCGGCCACTTGCAGGCAACGTGTTCGCTTCCGTCACCACCCAGCCAATAGCCCGTGCGCCATCGGCGCGGATTGTAATCCGCTCTACACATATATGCTGAGCAGTTACAAGTACGGGATGATGGGAAAACGAAGCAAATCCAAGGGGGTTTAAGCGCACGAGGTTGCCCGCTGCACGGTTTGTTGCGCACATCAGCGGACGCAAGATCACTGTCCGCCCCAGCTTCGTTTTCCTTGCGTTCATCTACGGGCGTTCTGAGCCATTTTAAGCGGTTTGCGCTTGCGATTTACTTCGAAAACCCATGATTCCGCATTTGTGAATTTGTGATTACACTCGTATAAATCTTCGCTTTCAAGACCCCTGGGGTTCCCGAGGGAACCCCAGGGCAAAGCAGAAATCAAACTACGTTAGTCGTTGCACTGATCAAGAACAGCCAGGTACGCGGCCCATTCCATGATGGTCACATTGACGTTGATGCCGAGGTTGGACTCCCACTGCTCGGCGACTGCGTCGAGAACGTCCTCGTTGCCCCGGTTGAACCAGAGGTTGAGGGTGATGTCGCCAGCTTCGACGCCCATTTCAGCCAGCGCGGCATCCAGGTATCCTGCCGCGGCGTCCAAGTCAAACTCGTAACCGACCTCGCCGCAGCCCTGGTGACCGGGGATGTTGGGCGGGATCACGCCACAGGCGTCCTGACGCCAGGGCATCTGGAGCACGTTGTCCAGGATCGCACGCTTGTTGATGGACGAGGCCAGCGCCTTGCGGAGGTTCACGTTGTCGGTGGGTTCGCGGAGGAAGTTCAGCCCAATGTAGTATGGGCCCGGACGGGTCAAAACGCGGACGTGATCCGGCATGTCCTCGAGCAAACGGGACAACTCGTCGCTGGGGAACCCGCCGACGTCCAACTCGCCGCGCTCGTAAGCGGCCAACGCCGTCGCGTCCTCAATGATGATGGGGAAGGTGATCCGCTCGATCGTCACGTCGTCGGCGCCCCAGTAATCGGGGTTCTTCTCGACCACCACGTAGTCGTCGTGCGCCCATTCGGTCAGCAAGAACGCGCCGTTGCCGACGAAGTTGCCGGGCTCGGCCCACAGCTCGCCGTACTGGTTGATGACGTCCAGGCGGACCGGGTAGGTGGTGGAGAAGGCCAGGATGCTGTCGAAGTAGGAGGCGGCTTCCTTCAGCGTGATCTCGAGGGTGTAGTCGTCGACCGCGCGCACGCCCAGAGTGGCGGGATCGTCCGTCTCGCCGGTGTTGAAGGCCTCGGCGCCCTCGACCACGTACATCAGCCAGGCGTACTCGGCGGCGGTCGCGGGTTCCAGCAAGCGGGTGATGCCGTCCGCGTAGTGCTGGGCGGTCACGGGCTCGCCATCCGACCAGGTCGCGTCCTCGCGCAGGTTGATGGTGTAGACCAGGCCGTCGTCTGAAACCTCGTAGGAGACGGCGCCCGCCGATTCGATCTCGCCGTCGGCGGTGTACTCGTAGAGCGCGTCCATGATCTGGTGCTGGATCAGGTGCGAAGTGGTGTCGGTCGCGGTGTTGACGTCCAACGTGGGCGGTTCGGTCGCAATCCGGAAAACCAATTCAGTCTGACCAGCCGGCAGGCGCCAGTGCTTGACGGGCGGCGAGCCGAAGGGCGGGAAGACCGCCTCGATGTCCGGATTCAGTAGCTCGGTGCGATCGTAGTAGAAGACGGGGATGATCGACACGTAGTCGGTCAGCAGGATCTGCTCCGCCTGCCCCCACAGGTCGGCGCGGACGTCGGGATCGAACTCGGTCATCGCCTGATCGACCAGGCTGCGGAACTCGTCGTCGTCCCAGAAGGTGTACTGGAAGGGCGAATCGGGGTGGTAGACGACGTTGAGGATATTCTCGGCGTCGCCGTAGTCCATCACCCAACCCATCCGATAGGCGTTGTAGGTGCAAGCGGCGCTCAATCCTGGCTCGGTCGGGACTTCGACCTCGACCTCGACCTCACGTGTCACCTCGACGACCTCGGGCGGCGCGGTGACGATGACCTCGACCTCTGCGCCCGGAACGGTGACTTCGACCGTCCTGATGACCTCTTGCCCACAAGCGGAAAGCAAGAGGCTCCCGGCTAACACGAGTGTAGCCAAGATAGACAATTTTTTGGAAAACATGTTTTCTCCTCCTTAGAGACTTACATTTTGCATCGATTCGAGATGGTTATCTCACACACATTTCAAACACGTCTCAAGTACCCGATACAATCACCCCCTTTCATCATACAACGTATTATACGTTAACAGGCGATCCGGTCGCGCCTAATACAGTGAACTACATCTCCCGTTCGACCAGGTGACAGGCGCAGTAATGGCCCGGCGTGACCTCAATGAACTCCGGATCAACCTCGGAACAAATGTCGATGGCCCGTGGACAACGGGTGCTGAAATTACAGCCGACGGGTGGGTCGGAGGGACTGGGAATGTCGCCCTCCAAAATGATGCGCTGCCGCTTCTCTTCGACCAGCGGGTCCGGCACCGGCACCGCCGACATCAGGGCCTGCGTGTACGGGTGCAGCGGGTTCAGATAGATCTCGTCCCGGTCGGTCAACTCCATGATCTTACCCAGGTACATCACTGCCATACGATCGCTGATGTGCCGCACCATGCTCAAGTCGTGGGCGATGAATAGATAGGTCAATCCCATCTGGGACTGCAAGTCCTCCAATAAGTTGACCACCTGGGCCTGGATAGAGACGTCCAGGGAAGAGATCGGTTCGTCACAGATGATCAAGTCCGGATTCAGGGCCAACGCGCGGGCGATACCAATCCGCTGCCGCTGTCCACCCGAAAACTCGTGGGGATAACGATTGACGAAGTAGGGATTCAAACCGACCAGTTTCAACAATTCCTGCACACGTTCCCGGCGTTCTTTTCCGTTGCCGACGCCGTGCACCTCCAGCGGCTCGCTGATGATCGAACCGACGGTCATCCGGGGGTTCAGCGATGCGTAGG
>DSAR01000369.1 GCA_011046405.1 Chloroflexota bacterium
CCGAGTACACTGCGGCGGGAGAGGCCGAATCTATCACCGCCGGCTTCACCGCCTACGGTCGCAAGGGGCTGCCAGCCGAACGGGTAGCTGAGACAGCCTGCGAAGCGCTCTTGGCGCACCATCAGACCCCGGCACCGGTCGACCCCCACCTGGCCGATCAACTTCTGTTGCCTATGGCCTTGGCGGGAGGCGAAGCCGGGGAAACGTCGACCATTCACACCTCTCGCGTGACCCAACATCTTTTGACCAACGTCTGGGTCGTGCAGCAGTTCCTGGACCGGGACATACAGGTGACGGGCGAGCGGGGCGCGCCGGGTATGGTAATAGTAAAAAGGAAAAATGCATGATAGAGATGATATTCCTCGGCACGTCAGCCTCAGCCCCCTCCATCCACCGGGGCCTTTCCGCCCAGGTCATATTGCATCGGGAATATCGCTTCCTGGTGGATTGCGGCGAGGGGACCCAACGACAGATTCTGCAGAGTGGCCTGGGATTCAAACGATTGAACAAGATATTGCTCACCCACGGTCACCTGGATCACATCCTGGGTCTGGGCGGGATGATCTCCACCTTCGCCCGCTGGGAAGCGATCGAACAGGTCGAAATTTACGGCAGCAGTTGGGCCCTCGAAAGAGTGCACGACCTGATCTTCGGCGTCGTGCTCCGGGGAGCCAGGCCCCAGATACAGATCGATCTGATCGAAGTGCAGCCCGGTATCATCTTGGAGGATGATAAATTTGAGGTCATCGCCTTCCCGGTGTTTCACCGGGGCCCGTGTCTGGGCTATCTCTTCCGGGAGAAGACCCGTCGCCCTTTCCTCAACGAGAAGGCCGAGGCTCTGGGCATCCCTCAAGGACCTGAGCGTCGGGACCTGGTCGCAGGTCAACCCATCACCTTATCCGATGGCCGCGTCATCCATCCCGACCAGGTGCTTGGCCCGTCGCAACCAGGCGCGTGCCTGGTCCACGTCGGCGACACCGGCCAGACCGATAACCTGGAAAGCCTGGTAAAAGGGGCCGATATGCTGGTCATCGAGGCCACCTATCTGCGCTCGGACGAAGATATGGCCGAGCGCTTTGGTCATCTAACAGCGGCGCAGGCGGCCAGGTTGGCCCGTGACGCCAACGTTCACCGGCTGGTGCTGACCCACGTATCGCGGCGTTATCACGAAGCGCAGATCATCGAAGAAGCGCGCGCTATCTTTCCCGAGACCGTCGTCGCCCGGGATTTCGATCACTTTCGCATCCTGAGCCAGGACGTCCAACGCGAGACCTAATCCCAATACGGTTTAGATAAGCTGGGGAAGAGGCTTGTAGTGGGCGATTCATCGCCTAAAATAAACCGTATGGCCCTAATCCCTAAACGGGCAGAGCCAGAACCAAAAAGGAGCCACGCATGTCGGGTAGTGAATCACTGGATAGGCACTATCTACATCTCAAATTGTAAAAGCGCGAAGGTTGGTGTAAAATATAGGTCGAGCAGTCACCTTTCATTTCAATCCATGTATCCAAGAGAAGGAGGGGGCAAAATGTTGCTTGAAGGACAAATCATCGCAGAGTCACCCGTCTACCGGGGAAATGCCCGGAAGACCTTATTCACCCGCGACGACGATGGAGAAGATCGGCGTGTCTCCTTGGCCGGTGAAATCGGAGGCACGGCGCGATCCCTCATGGACGCATTCATCGGCGGCACCGCCGATGGTCGGAACATCGGTTTGATCAACGAGCTGTGGCAGCGCCTGTATGGGGAGAGTATGCCGTACAGCCTGATCGAAGACGTGACCTGTAAGCTGCATAAGTCCTCTTACACCTCGGATCGATTTTTTGATCTGCGGATGGGCCTCATGCTGGACGAGGATCGTTGGGCGTCGATAGCCAACGCCAATTACAAGATGGAGACCGTTTTCCGTCACGCGACCTTCGATTTCAGCATGACAGTCAACGAGCAGGCGCTCCAACAGAACAACAATGCCGCGCGCTTGTATTACCTCCTGGAAGAACTGCGCGCCGAGCGCTTCTGGTTCGGCGCGGGCAAGAGCAAAGGCCTGGGGCGCTTGCGCCTGGAGATGGACCTCGCCGATCTGAAACCGGACGACGCGCCACGGATCGATCCCAACGCCAATCACCTCCGGATCACGCTGACCTTCGACGCCACGAATCCCGTCCTGGTGGGGTGGAATTGGGGGAAAGTCGATCCAGAGACCCCCTCCTTTGCCGCCATAGAGGGGCGGCTCCTGGTCGCCGCGATGCGGGATCTGCCTGCCGAGGTGAGCGAACGCTTACAGGCCGTGATCGGCGGTCCGATCCTCACACCGGAGGATTGGAAACAAAAGTTGGCCGACTACCTGCCCCGGACCATCGCCATCTGGCTCCAGGAACAAGGGGCCGAGGAGCGAGAAGTTTGGACGCTCTCTCTCCCCGCTTTGAAAAAGTTGCGCAAGGGGCGTTATCCCGTCGCGAAACAGGTGATCGAGGCGGCCCAGCCCCTGTGCGACCAACCTTTCCCCAGCAAAGATGCCGCCGAGGCCGCCTTCGAAGAGGCGCTGGGAGACAAGGCCAATATGGCGGGGCGTCTGGTCAAGGTGATGGAATCTCAGCGCGTGACACAGCGCGAGATTCCGCCCGACGTCTGGGCGGAGTTGTCCAGCGGGTTCGGCTTCGACGATGATCTGAAGGAGACGCTCACGCATCTCCTGGACAACGAGGCCGCGCTCACGCGACGCCTGGCCCAGGCGTGCCAAACGATACTGCCGCGTCTCTACCAACAGATCGACCAGCAGATCGACCTGCTGCAGAGCGATACGTGGGTCGACGAGGAAATCAAGAATCGTGAGGCTCACCTGCGGATCAAAGAGATGTTGTCGAAGGGCGAGATTGACGAAGAGCAATGGCGCAGCCCTTCACCTCCAGAGGGGATCAGCACCCGCGCCTGGCAGGATTTCCGCGACGAGCACCGGCGAGTGCGCTATCGACATATGACACATTCCAAAAATCTGCGCAAGAGCATCACCAACGATCGCAACTTCATCGCCTTCCTCCAGAACTACCGCAGCAAGGCGCGCCAGGAGCTGGCCCAATCTTACAACGTCGATTTCCGCGGCGGCGGCCCCTCAAACCGGCGCGTTTCTCGCAAATATGGCAAACCTTACGATACCGTCTTCATGCGTATGCTGAGTTGGGCCCCTTCCCAAACCCAAGAGGGCGGTTGGGAAATCTACATTCCGGGCAGCACCATCAAAGGCGCTTTCCGCCGGCGCGCCTCACAGGTTCTAAAGACCTATCTGGGCGAGGGGCGGGATACGGAAGTGATGATCCAGCGGCTCTTTGGCGCCCAGGGACAAATTGGCCTGGTCTATTTCTCCGACGCTTACCTGACCGATCCCCACGACCTCCATACCGCCTGGTGCTCGATGGACGGCGTGCGAATGAATCCATCCACCGGGCAGCCGATCGAGAACGCCAAATCGGATTACCTCTTTGCCTACGGAAAGGATTTAACCTTCCAGGTGCGCCTGGATCTCCAGGATGTCGGCGACGATGATCTGTCGGCGATGGCGCTCTTCTTCCACCTGCTGGACGATTTCCAACGCGGCGACATCGTCGTGGGCGGCGAGAAGACGAGCGGCTTTGGCTGGGTCAAGGCCAAAATGCGCGAGTTGACGTGGCTCACGGGCGATCGCGCGGGTGTGACAGACGCGCTCTTCGCCGGACAGGAACTCGAACTGAAGCGAGAGGGCCTCTGGTGGCGACTCGACCTGACAGATAAATCGGTGAAGGAGTCCCTGCCCTCCCTGCCCACCCTGCCGCTCCAGCAATCGGTGACGCAACCGCCCGTCGCGCAGGAAGGCTTTATCTCCCATCGC
>DSAR01000382.1 GCA_011046405.1 Chloroflexota bacterium
AGATTATACTATACTTGGCGTAACTGAAAAGCTGGCCTCTTTTCGAAAGGCGAACAGGATGAATAAAACGCGCAACCAATCGCTCACCCAGCGTTTGAAGAGGATTTGGGAAATCCTACAATATCAAATCCAGATTCAAAAAGAACGCGGCATGGAAATCGCCGCCAAAGAAGAACGACATCGCCGCCTCCTGGAAAGTGCCTTCCAGGGATTCGTCGTCAGCAACGCGCGCGGAGATCTGGTCGACGTCAGTACTGGCACCCCGGCTCTATTTGGATACCCTCCTGAAGAGACTTTCCCTACCACGTTGTGGGACCTGATAGCTGAGAAAGCGCGTCCGGCCCTTAATCAGGCCATCTCCGCTGGCGCTGAAAATCCAATCGAATCTATCGGCCTGAAGAGAAACGGGGCTGAATTCCACATCGAGATGATCATCCAGAGAACGACCGGGCCGGAAAGAGCAACTGGGTCAGGAAACATGACCTACATCATCGCCATCCGAGATATCAGCATCCAGAAACAAGCCGAAGAGGCGCTCAGAAGACAGAACCAGCAAATAGAGACGCTCGACCAGGTTCGCCGGGCGCTCAGCTCAACGCTGGACCTCAATCGCGTCCTGGAGATCGTCCTGGAAGACGTGTGTGATCTCCTGAAGACCACTGCGGCCTCCATCTGGCTCGTCGAACCTGGGACGGGAGAACTGGTCTGCCAACAGGCCTTTGGTCCGCACAGCGATCTAGTCCGCGACTGGCGACTGGCGCCGGGTCAGGGCATCGCCGGATACGTCTCGTCGACCGGCAGCAGTGTGGTCGTGCCGGACACACGCATCAACAAGCGTCACTTCAAAAGGGTTGACCAGAAAGCCGGCGTCGAATACCGCTCGATCCTCAGCGTACCGCTGCAAGCCAAAGATCAAGTTATCGGCGCGCTCCAGGTGATGACGCCAGAACCGGATCGCTTCGGAGTAGCGGATCTGACGCTGGTGAAATCTTTGGCCAGTCCGGCCGCGGTGGCCATCGAGAACGCCCGTCTGTACACCGAAACTCTCAAGTTGAAGGCCTTCAACGAGAAGATCGTCAACAGTATCAATGAAAGCATCGTCATCGAAGACGCCGCTGGGCGCATCACCTTCGTCAATCCCAAGGGGGCGGAAATCATCGGCTACACCGTCGAGGATCTGATCGGCCAGCCAATCAGCGTCGGTGTCGCGCCCGAAGAGATCGAAAAAGTCGACGCTGAGACCATCAAACGCCCCCAACGCATCGCCAGTCAATACGAGACGGTGCTCCAGACGCGGACTGGGGAAAAAATACCCGTCCTCGTCAGTGCTCGCCCGTTGTTCGAGAACGAACAATTCGCTGGCGTGTTATCGGTCTTCACCGACATCAGAAAGATCAAGCAGGCAGAAGCCGAGATTGATCGTCGCGCCAAACAGCAGGGGGCCCTCAACGCCATCATTGCAGCAGCAGCGACGGCGACAAATCTACAAGACCTGTTGGAAGCTGCCCTATCACACACGTTGCAGGCTCTCGATGCTGACATCGGTTCTATCTGGGTCGGTGAGCGGGCGGCGTATAGAGGAGTCAGCGAGCAAGATTGGCGTCGCTATACCAACTGGATGGAATCGAGCATCGGCTGCTCATCCCGTCCCATGGCCATTGACGACATAGCCGTCGTCGACCCCCATCAGATGCCCCCACCCCTCGATGGGCGCGCGCTCCTCATAGCACCCGTCGTCGCCAAAAGCGAGCCTATCGGTTGGCTGAGTTGGGGCGCGCGTCGAGCCCGTGAATGGTCCGCCGCAGAGATCGAACTGGCCGAAACGATAGGGCAACAACTGGGCGTCGTCGTGGAACGCCTTCGGCTCCTGAAACAGGTCCAAGACCAGGCCGAGCAAATGCAACAGATCGTCGATACGGTGCCGACCAGCATGTTTCTGCTCGACAAGGAGTTGCGAGTCTTGATAGCCAACTCAATGGCTCGCGAACACCTCAAATCCTTATGTCGCTTGACGGAAGAATGCGCCCTGACGCAACTGGGCCAACGACCGATCGAAGAGATCTTACAGCCTCCGCCCCATGGATTTTGGCACGAGATCGAAACGGACGCCTCCACGTCCCAGATATTCGAAGCCATCGCCTGTCCGGTAAAATCGGAGGTCAACCCCGAAGGATGGGTGTTGATGATTCGCGACGTCACACTCGAACGAGCCATCGAAGAGCGCGCCCGGCAACAGGAACGCCTGGCTGTCGTGGGCCAATTGGCCGCGGGCATCGCCCACGACTTCAACAATATCCTATCAGTCATCGTCTTACACAGCCAGATGACCCTCCTGGATAAGGACCTCCCGCTTTCGTTTCACGAGCGTGTGCGGGCCATCTCTGAACAGGCAAAACGCGCGACCGCTCTCGTCCAACAGATCCTGGACTTCAGTCGGGCCTCGACCATCGAAAGTCAACCCATCAATCTGCCTGCTTATCTCAAGGAACTGATCCAGCTATTGAAGCGCACGATCCCCGAACACATCGACATCAAGCTCACGTATGGTCGTGGCGCGTACGTCATCCACGCCGACCCGACGCGCATCCAGCAAGCGATTATGAACCTGGTGATGAACGCTTACCAGGCGATGCCTCAGGGCGGAGAACTGATCATTGCCTTGCAACATCTAGCGGAGACAGCCAACAGCCCTCTACCCCTGACCGAAATGCAGCCCGGCCCCTGGATCGAGATTAGCGTGGCAGATACCGGGACAGGGATATCGCCCGACGTGCTCCCTCATATCTTCAATCCCTTTTTCACCACCAAGGGTCCCGACGAAGGAATCGGCCTGGGGTTGGCGCAAGTACACGGGATCGTCGCGCAGCATGGCGGGCACGTCACCGTCGAGAGCCAGGTGGGCGTCGGCACCATCTTTCACATCTACCTGCCGACATTCCAGGAGCCTTCAGAGAATCCCAGAGAATATGACGTCATCCCCCCTATGCCCGGACGCGGGGAGAAAATCCTGGTGATCGAGGATGCCCCGGCGACCCGCCAGGCCATTGTCACCGCGCTGCGGATATTGAAGTACCAGGTGCTAACGGCCGCCAACGGCGAAGAGGCTATTCAACAATACCGACAACATCACGAAGAGATTGGTTTGATCCTGACCGATCTGGTCATGCCTGGTATGAATGGGCCAGAAATGATCGACATACTGAAACGGGACGATCCCCAGGTGAAGATTATCGTGATGACCGGTTATCCCAAAAGCATGGCGCCCTCGGAACTGTTGGAACAACGGGTCGATGCGTGGCTGGTGAAACCGCTGGACATCAAAATATTGTCGAAGACGATACAAGATATCTTGAAACCACCGTGAAGAATCTGCTGAAAAAAACTCGCTATTTCAGAGACAACAGCAACATTGATTTACTGAAGCGTCAAAATTCGCCGCACAATGCACTTTTTGAGACTTCCGAATTCTAATTCGACAATGTTAACGTTTATCCTGGCGAATGGCGAATGAATTCGCGGCCACAACGCGTCGAGGGCGCGGTGCGAAATCTGCCTTCGCGGATTAACTTCCAGTCGCCGAAGGGCGACTTTGCAGCGCGTGCTTTTTACGCGCCGTGCTTTTTACGCGCCGTGCTTTTTACGCGCCGTGCTTTTTACGCGCCGTGCTTTTTACGCGCCGTGCTTTTTACGCGCCGTGCTTTTTATTCATTTTCAGCACGCTCAAACAAGTATGTTTTGGACAACGGCACGGCGGTTGAAACCGCGTGCTACGACCTGCAAAGTCGGCCTACGCCGACTCTAGTCCACGCAGGTGGACTTGGCATCGTGTCGCTTGCGACACGCGGTTGCCC
>DSAR01000467.1 GCA_011046405.1 Chloroflexota bacterium
AAAGCCTCAACTGCGTAACTCCTATCTATATTGTTTGGTCGCTTGTACGTGACTTCTCCTGGCGCACAGGCGCCGTAGATTATTCGGCATTGAGCCGCTTGGTGATCCGCCACAGGTCGCCATCGCCGGATGGGAGCCGGAAGCGCAGGGTGTCGTCACCTGCCTGCTCAACGAGAAATTCTCCCACGACCGTCGAGTCGGCGCGGAAGGTGCAGGTCGCGACCGCTTCCTCGGCCTCTTCGATCACCACCTCGCCCTGAGGATGTATGAACAGGAAGTCGAGCGCCCCCGGGACCGGCGTGCCCGTGATCTCGCGGGTCGGCGCGAAGGTGTACGCGCCCCCTGCAATCGTCAGGGTGCCGGTGACCCACACCCGCTCCCCCGCCCCGTCATACGCCTGGGCGACGGCCCATTCGCCCTGCACCAGTTCTTTCGCCGGGGTTGCAGGCACCGGCGTTTCCGGCACGGCGACGGTGGGAGGATCGTCCCGCACTTCGATTGTCGGCGTTGGCGTGAACTCGACTGCTTCAGGGGGAAAGTCTCGGACGTCAATCGTGGGCGTCGGCTCCATTGGGGCTTCCGGGGGATTATCCCGTATAACAATGTCGGAGCAACCGGACGCCGCCGCGACCGCGCCCATCATCGCCGCCGTGGCCGCCGCCCGGGCCAGGCGATCGACCGGGCGCGACCGGGGCGGCAGGGGTGACGGCGCCGCGACCGCGGGCGCCTCGCCGTGGACGTGGACGCGCAGATGGCGCCCCCCCACATCGACCTGATCCTGGTCGATGACGACGACGGGCTTGCCGCTAGGGACGTCGAGGCTGCGCCCGGCCCGGTGGAGCGTGACCGGTGCCCGTTCCTCGGGGCGGTACAGGATCAGGCGCTCGTCGGCCGAGACCCACAACTCGCACGACACGCCGTCGTCGCTCTGCCACAGCACCCGGCCGGCCCCGTCCAGGCGCAATCCCGGCTGACGGCCCGGCAGCGCCACACACCGCAGGTAGTGGTCTTCCCTGGATTCAGCGTCCATATCCTCGATGCAAATAGCCATTGGTTTGGGCATACGCACCTCCTCTTGTTGACGACATCTCTGGATCACGAATAGCACGAATGGACAGTTTTTCTTTTGCCACGAATTTCACGAATTAACGTATCTACTCAGGTGCGACGCACTTTTGCCCCACCATCAGGTTGATCTAGTGAGCAACAGCGGTGGATGAATCGCCAAAATCGCGTGGGTTCTTTGGGTTTTCGCATGGTCGCGGTGAAAGATTAGCCACGAATTGCACGAATTAACACGAAAAACCCAAAGATTAGTGACAATTCGTGTAATTCGTGGCGAAAAATTGACCACTTGTTAAGCCAACCAGGCGAACTAGCAGAGAGCCATCGCGTGAACAAGTGCGTCGCACCTTGCTTTTATTCGTGGAAAAATACTGGCTCTCGTCTCGAGAGAACTGAATATCCCTGGGACATGGATAAACACGGATTCAATGCATTACATTATCCGACGTCGATCAGGTGGCGCGACGGCTTCCGGGGGCGGACGTCGTCCGGGGTCTCGATGCCCCGGCGTCGGGCCTCTTGCAGCAGGAAGGCCACCGGCCACTCGACGGCCGTCACCTGCTCGTCGGCCAGTAGCTCGCTGACGACGCGGACGCGCCAGGGACCGCAGGGCGGCTCGGCGGGATCGCCGGTGTACAGCAAGTTCTCCGATCGGCACCCGCCGCCACACAACGTCGCCAACGGGCAATCGGCGCACGTCGGCAGGTCGCGAGCGCGGTGGGGGTTCTCCCGGATGGAACGGGCGGCGGCGGCGAATCCGTTGGTGTCGAGGTGGCCGACTTTTTCTTCCATCTTGAAGCAATTGAACAGCGCGCCGTCGCTGCGCACGTGGACGTGCTGGCCCACGGCACAGGCGCATCCCTCGCGGCGGTAGGTCACCGGGCTGTGCTGCGGCGCCGGGATGCTCACCCCGGCCTCGAAGGCCACCCGGTCCAGGGCCGCCTCCAGGACCGCCCGACTCTCGAAGATGTGCTCGCCGGTCTCCCGGCCGCTCATGTAGAGGACACCCAGGGCGATACGTGTTTCAGGTGGCAGGCGTCGGCGGAGACGGAGCAACTCCAGCGAGACCACATCGGCGTGCTGCGGCATGAACATCAGGTCGACGACTGCGCGCACGCCGTAAGTCGCCAGCTTATCCAGCCCGAGCAGAGCGGCCTCGAAGCGGTCTATCTCCAAGCCCACGCGGTCTCCTCTAGAGACCGCGTTGCAGGTCTCGGCCGATGGTCCGCCGAGGCTGACGCGCACCTCGGCCCCCTGCGCGATCAACCGGGCCGTCTTCTGCGCTAGATCATCGTCGGTCAGCAACACGCCGTTGGTGAAGAGGGTCAGCGATAGCCCCAGGTGCACAATCTCCGCCGCCAGGTCGAGCGCCCAGGGCACCAGTAACGGCTCGCCGCCCAGGAGCGCGACCTGGGTGCCGGCCCCCATCACCTGGGGGATCTGCCGTACGACCCGGCGCATCTGCTCGACGCGCACTTCGGAGCGGCGTGGGTCTCCCGAATTGGTGCAGCAATAGGTACAGGCCAGGTTGCACCCGTTGGTGAGTTGCAACTGGACGCTGGGTGCGTCGGGCTTGGGCTGGCGGGGTGGGCTGAAGAAGCCGTGCCGTTCCAGTTCGGCGTGCATGGGGAGCGTCAGCGCGTCCGGGAGGACTTCTCCTTGGACGACGGCTCGCACGCCGTCTACCTGGTCCCGGGGGATGCGGCAGAACACGGCGTGGTGGCGGGACACCAGGAGCGACCCGCCGGAGATTGGCAGGAGTGTGCAATCGGGCGGGAGTTGGATGTTCTTTGCAGGTCTACTGGGCGCACCGCTTTGTTCCATAGCTGGGTAAGACTCGTCTCATCTCAATAAGGATGCAGGCTCTCTGCTAGTTCGCATGCTCGACTTAGCAAGCGGTCAATTTTTTGCCACGAATTACACGAATTTTCACTAATTTTGGATTTTTCGTGTTAATTCGTGCAAATCTGTCCTGAGCGTAGTCGAAGGATTCGTGGCCAATCTTCCACCGCGACCATGCGAAATCCCAAAGAACCGACTTCCGAAGTCTAGATTCGCTTCTCTCCGACAGACTGCTAGAGGTCGTAAAGCGTGCCGTATTTGTCGCGTAGATAGCGGACGTAAGGTTCGACGCTCAGGGACCCGCCGGTGACGCGCTCGACGAGCTCGGCCGGCGTGAACTTGCGCCCGTGTCGGTAGATGTGCTCCCGCAGCCAGCCGTGGAGGGTGTCGAAGCGGCCCTGTTCGATCTCGCCCGGGATCTCCGGGTGGGCGTCCAGCGCGGCCTCGTAGAACTGGGCGCTCAGGATGTTGCCCAGGGTATAGCCCTGGAACATACCGCCGACGCGGCCGTAATACCAGTGCATGTCCTGCAATGCCCCGTCCCGGTCGTCCGGCGGCACAATCCCCAGGTCGGCCTGGAAGCGCTCGTGCCACGCCTCGGGTAGGTGGCTGACGGGCAGTTCCCCCGCCAGCAACTGGAGCTCGAAATCGAAACGTAACATCACGTGCAAATTGTAGGTCACCTCATCGGCGCTGACGCGGATCAACGAGGGCGCGACCTTGTTGATGGCCCGGTAGAAGGTGTCCAGGGGGACGTCGCCCAATTGCTCGGGGAAGACGCCCTGGAGCCGGGGATAGGCGAAGCGCCAGAAGCCCTTGCTGCGCCCGACGACGTTTTCCCACAGGCGAGATTGGCTCTCGTGGACGCCGGAAGAAGTCCCACTGTCCAGACCGGTACCCTCGAACTCTGGCGTGATCCCCAACTGGTACATGGCGTGGCC
>DSAR01000155.1 GCA_011046405.1 Chloroflexota bacterium
CGTAGCCCTATCACTCTTCACGTCCTTCGGCTACTTCGAGAACCCGGCGGAAAATCAACAGGCGCTCGCCAACGCCTATCGCTCGCTTCGGGATGGCGGCAAGTTCGTGATGGAACTGATGGGCAAGGAGATCCTGGCCCGGATCTTCCAGGAGCGGGGTTGGCAGGAAAAGGATGGCGTCATCTTCCTGGAGGAGCGCCGGATCAAAAACGACTGGCGCTGGATCGAGAATCGCTGGATCATGATCGACGAGCAGGGACGGCGCGAGTTCGAGCTCTCCCATTGGCTCTACTCGGCGGCCGAATTGGTCGATATGCTGGAGAAAAGCGACTTCCGGTCCGCCGACGTCTACGGCGGCCTCGACGGCAGCCCGTACGATCATAAAGCCAGGCGATTGACCCTCGTCGCGCACAAATAAGGAGCTCCAACCCATGCAATTCACCGTATCAGAAACCTGGCAAGCCGCCTACCCCTGCGCCTCGGTGGGGGTGCTGGCAATGCGCCAGGTCGCCAATCCCCAGCGCCACCCGGACCTGGAAGCCCGCAAGGCAGCGCTGCAGGAGCAACTGCGCTCCCGCTACGCCGATTTCGACCGGCATGCACTGCAAGACCTGCCGACCGTCCAGGCCTACGCCGCCTATTACAGGCGCTTCAAGAAGACCTACCACGTCCTCCACCAGATCGAATCGGTCGCCCTCAAGGGGAAGTCGATCCCCCGCGTGGCGGCCCTGGTCGAGGCGATGTTTATGGCGGAACTGGACAACCTGTTGCTGACGGCCGGGCACGACCTGGACGCGCTGCAACCGCCGGTCGGCATCGACGTGGCCGACGGCCGCGAGCGGTACGTCTGTCTCAACGGCAAGGAAAAGACACTCAAGCCCGACGACATGTTCATCGCCGACGCGGCCGGCGTCATCTCAAGCATCATCTACGGCCCCGACCGCCGCACCCAGATCACGCCGGACACGCGTAACGCCCTCTTCACCGTCTATGCCCCGGCGGGCATCGAGTCAGAAGCCGTGCGCTCCCACCTCCAGGACATCCAATCCCACGCCCAACGCATCGCACGGGAGGCCGAGACCATCCTACTCGACGTCTATGAGACCAGCTAACGACTTACAAACTTGCAAACCTGCAACTTGCTTACTTGCATACTTGTAACTTGCCCACTTATCACTCACCAAGGAGCCTTTATGAAAGCCACAATCGTCACCCTCCCCGGCGATGGCATCGGCACCGAGGTCGTCGCCGAGGGCGTCAAGACGTTACGAGCGGTGGCCCAGGCGTTCGGGCACCAGTTCGCGTTTCGAGAAGCCCTGATCGGCGGCAGCGCGATGGACGCGACCGGCGATCCCCTGCCAGAGGAAACGCTGGCAGCCTGCCGGGCGGCCGACGCGGTCCTCCTGGGCGCCGTCGGCGGCCCCCAGTGGGACGATCCTACGGCCAAAGTCCGCCCGGAACAGGGGCTGCTGGGCCTGCGCCAGGAGCTGGGTCTCTACGCCAACCTGCGGCCGGTCAAGCTGCACGAGCAATTGCTCCACGCCTCGACGCTCAAGCCCGGGGTCATCGCCGGGGTCGACCTGATCGTGGTACGCGAACTGACCGGCGGCATCTACTTCGGCCCGCGCCAGGAGGCAGAGGAGGTCCAGACGGCGGGAGAAATGTCGGCCTACGACACGATGGTCTACACCGCCCCCGAGGTGCGCCGAATCGCCCACGTCGCCTTTCGCCTGGCCCTGAAGCGCCGCAATAAGGTTGCCTCAGTTGATAAAGCGAACGTGCTGGCCGCCTCGCGCCTGTGGCGGCGGGTGGTGACGGCGGTCGCGGCCGAATATCCCGACGTGACGTTGACGCACGTCCTGGTCGACGCCGCCGCCATGCACCTCATCCGCCGCCCGACCGATTTCGACGTGATCCTGACGGCCAACATGTTCGGCGACATCCTGACCGACGAGGCCTCGATGCTGGCAGGCTCGATGGGGATGCTGCCCTCAGCATCGTTGGCCGGGGAGCGGACGGATCGCGCCCATCCTTTCGGCGTCTACGAGCCGATCCACGGCAGCGCCCCCGACATCGTGGGCCAGGGCGTCGCCAACCCGCTGGCGACCATCCTCAGCACGGCGATGCTCATGCGGCACTCGCTGGGACTGGCGGAAGAGGCCCGGGCGGTCGAGACAGCAGTCGAGGCAGCGCTGGCAGCGGGCTACCGCACTCAGGACATCTACGAGGAAGGTACGACGCTCGTCAACACCGGGGAAATGGGGGATTGGATAGCGGGACGATTGGTGAGGGAATAGCGGTAGATTCCAACGGTGTATAACGCCGCTCCCCAAGAACGAGAGAAGTACGAGATCAATCAAAGCCGGACGATGATTATCTGGGATTCACTACCCGACATTCGTGACCAAGAGCCTGATTTTCGATCACGAATCACACGAATGGTCGAATTTCACGAATGTTTCTTGAACTTCGAAGCCAAAATTCGTGTTATTTGTCCATTCGTGACATTCGTGATCCAGAGATGTCGGGTAATGAAATCTGGGATCCAGACAAATGCGCCATCAACGACGAAGTAGGTATTGCAGACTACCTGACCTGAATATTTTGACACAAGGAGACAAACACTTGAAACTCATAGACGTCATTCAGAGACAACATCCCCCCACCCCGTGGGCTGAGGGGGAAAAGATTCCGTGGAACGACCCGGATTTCAGCCAACGGATGCTCGACGAGCACTTATCTCAAGAGCACGACGCCGCCAGTCGGCGCTTCGAGATCATCGACCAGCACGTCCGGTGGATTCACGAACGGGTGCTGGAGAGAAAACCGACACGCATCCTCGACCTCGGCTGTGGACCTGGCTTCTACACACATCGGCTGGCCCAACTGGGGCACCGTTGTGTCGGGATCGATTTCTCCCCGGCGTCCATCGCCTACGCCCGGGAGCAGGCCGGGGAAGCGGGCCTGGACTGCACGTACGAGCACCAGGACATCCGGACGGCAGACTACGGCGAGGGATACGGCCTCGTGATGTCGGTCTACGGGGAGTTCAACGTGTTCCGCCCGGAGGAAGCGCGATCCATCCTGGAGAAAGCCTATCGTGCCCTGGCGCCCAACGGGTTTTTACTCTTGGAGCCCCACACGTTCGAGGCCGTCGTCAAGTTAGGGGAACAGCCCGCTGCTTGGCACACCGAAGAGAAAGGGCTGTTTTCAGAGGAACCCCACCTGCACCTGCGAGAAAATTTCTGGGACGCAGAGAAGCGCGTAACGATTCAACGTTTCTATATCATCGACGCCACGACGGGTGAGGTGACGCGCCACTCGGCCAGCATGCAGGCTTATACGAACGAAGCATACCGGTCGCTATTGACCGAATGTGGCTTTGGCCAGGTGACGTTTTACCCCGCACTGGGCGGGAACGCGGGCGATTCCGAGGACTACTTGACGACCATCCTTTCTCGGAAGTGCGAGTGAATAGGACGCGATCTTTCGCAGATACAGACCCCAGCCGGGCATTAGCCCTGAAACCCAAACAAGGAGACCCATGCACAGCGACAAAGTGAAACGCGGGCTCGAACGCGCGCCCCACCGGAGCCTGTTTTACGCCACCGGGTTGACGCCGGAGGAACTGGAACAGCCCCTCATCGGGGTGGTCAACGCCTTCAACGAAATCGTGCCCGGCCACGCCCACCTGGACCGCATTGCCGGGGCGGTCAAGGCCGGGGTGCGGATGGCTGGGGGCACGCCGCTGGCGTTCAACACCATCGGCGTGTGCGACGGCATCGCTATGGGGCACCCGGGGATGCACTGCTCGCTGCCCACCCGCGAA
>DSAR01000261.1 GCA_011046405.1 Chloroflexota bacterium
CGTCGAATCCCCCCTGGTCACGTCCACGCCCCGGGCAACCTCGACGCCGCCTCCTCCCACCCCAACGCCGCTTTTAGTCGCCCGTCTGCAACTGGCCGAGCAGGAGCAGATCTGCCAGCCGGACCAGGAATTGCGTATTGAGGTCGTGGTGAAAGACGAGCGCGATCGAGGCGTCGCTGCTGTGCCGGTTTGGCTGATGTGGTCCGGCGGCGCCGACCGGGCTGTCACCGGGCTCAAACCTGATCAGGATGAGGGATACGTGGATTTCAACGTTGAACGCGGGGTGAGCTATTCGGTGGGGGTGGGGGAATTGGGCAGACCCCTGGTCGCCAACCTGCAAATCGAACGCTGCCCGGCCGAGGAGCGCCGGTGGACGCTGTTCGGTTCGTGGCGCTTGACCCTCGCCCCCCGTTCTCCCGACGGCGAAGGCGATTAGCATGGCCCAGATGCAGCTTGTCACGCGATGCGCCCAAATCCTCAATCCTCAATCCTCAATCCTCAACTCTCTGCCCACATTTCTCACTTCCCATCAATCTGTGGTATAATTCTTGAACGAGCGATCATTTGAGGACACATTCTATGGGATTTTTACTAGATTTTGTGACGTTGCTTAGCGACGCGCCGGGGAACATGATCTATCACCTGGTGAGCTTGTTCGCTATTCAGATCATCCTGGCGATTACGGTGGGCCATTGGCATCGTCGCCGGCGCGATCCTATGGCGCGAAAGTTGTTGGCGCTCGGCGTGGGCCTGGTGTTGACGCGGGTGCTTTTGATGCTCCTGGCGATATTGGGCCAGGTTGGCGTATTGTCGGTCAACGTCGTCCTGCCTCCCCTCGAACGGGCCCTGGACTTTTTCGTGATCTTGCTATTTCTGTGGGCCTTTACGTCTTTTCCTGCTGCGTACGAGCGACTGGGATTGGGGTTGTTCATATTGACGTTGCTCGCGGCCCTGGGGCTTTATGGGACTTTCGCGGTCTTGTGGTCCCCGGCCGAAGCGATGCGCACGTCCTATGGAAATCATTGGCAATCGACGGTGTGGGAGGCGGCTTCGGTCGCGCTGCTCGTATTGGGTATGGCGGCGAACTTGATCTGGCGGCGCGACGAAAATTGGAGCCTGCTCGTTTTTCTGTGTGCTCTGTGGCTGATCGGACATCTCTTGGAACTGATCGCGCCGTCATCCGAATTGGGTTGGCACGTCGCCGGCTACGTGCGACTGGCAAATTTGGCGGCTTTGCCCGTGTTGGCCAGTCTGGTGTATCGCTATGCATTGAGTGGGCTTCCGCGGGCTGGCGGAGAGACCGGCCTGGAACTCATCAGTATATTGGGGGCTATGCAGCGCATTGAGGCTACCCACGACGTCGAAACGGCTATGAGGATGGCGGCGCCATCTATAGCCCACGCCCTGGACGCCGATATGGTCGCTATCGGGATTCCGGACACCGATTCATCCAAGTCGACGGCCGGAAAGATTCGCGTCGTGGCCCTGCATCCATCGACCGGCGCCATACTGGCCAATCAGGCCCTCTCCTTGCGCCTGGCCGAATACCCGCCGTTGGCCGAGGCGGTGAGGAATAATAGCTCGCACAGGATCAACGTCCCGGGGGAGAATGCAGCCGTCAAAGCGCTATACCGGCGCCTGGGTTTCGATCAGCCGGGCCCGTTGTTGCTTCAACCCTTGATCGACGACGACGCTTTCCTGGGGATCATCCTGGCGGGCAACGCCGTGACGCAGCGCCGGTGGACGATGCGTCGTGAGCAGGCGTTCAAGGCGGTGGGCGTGGCGGTCAAGACCGCGTTGGTCAATGCGGCCTATCGGCAAGTCGCCGATCAGGGCAAAGCGTTGCAAGAGGCGCTCGAAGCGGTCGAACGGCAGGTTCAGAAATCGGAGACGTTGGAAAGCGAATTGCTGCGCCAACGGCAGCGGGCGGACGAACTGGCCACCAAGTTGCGCTTGAGAGAAAAAGAGCAGGCCGCCCAGGGAAAGGAGCCTGACGAGGCGGCTATCTGGCACGAGGAGTTGCACCAACTGGCCGAGTCGCGGGCTGAATTGGAGGCAGAGGTATCGAAGTGGCAGGAGAAAGCCGCGGAATTGGAGAAGTCGCAGGAACGATTGCAGGAGCAGCTTTCCTTGGCCCAGGCCGAATTGCGGCAGATCGCGGAACAGCCGCCTTTGGAGGCCGAGGTCGCCAAGTGGAAAGAGCGGGCGAGAAAATTGCTCCAGTCCAACGAGGATTTGAAGTCCCAACTCGAAGAGGCCCGCACCGAGCTTCACGACCTGTACAGCCAGGAGGTGGAGGAAGCGGTCAAGGCGGTGAAGGGCGAAGCGGCCCCTCACGGCATTCTAATCGGCGATGACGATGGGAATATCATTTTGGCCAGCCAGGGCGCGCGCCAGTTGATCGGTGAGCAGTGGCCAGAGATCGAAAGTATGCGTCTGCAGGACGTGTTTGACGAACCGGCCTGGCGCGAGGCGGTGATGATGCTTTTTGAGCAGGAGACCCCGTCGGATGAGCCGCTCGTCGTGAGCCTGGATGTGAACGGGAATCAAGTGCGGACGGAGTTGTCGCGAATTCCAGATATCGAGGGTGGGGTGGGGGCCTTGAGCGTGATGTTTTACCCGGAGCTTGAAATAGGGATGGATGAATCTGTCCAGCCGGATGATGGCCTGCTCGGGTTAGTGCACGAACTGCGCGCGCCGATGTCGTCGATCATCGGATATACGGGGACGTTATTGGCCGAATCGATGGGTATTCTTGGCGAGTCCCAGCGCCAACTCCTGCAGCGGATCAACGTCAACGTCGAGCGGATGAAAGGGCTGGTCGACGATTTGACCAAGGCGACCATCGTGGATGCTGATGCGTCAGATCCAGCGCACGCGCTCGAAGCAGCGCGTGTGATTGAGGATGCTGTGGCTTCTTTAGCCGTCCAATTGAGGGAGCGTGACCTGGACGTGCAGATCGACGTCGACCCCCGGATACCGCCCATACATACCGACCGGGATAGTTTCCACCAGATCATGTTACACCTGCTTTCCAACGCCAGTCTGGCTTCGAGACCGGGTAGTCAGATCCAGATCATGGCTGGCGTGGAAAAGTATGGAGATCAGATGCAGGATTTGCCAGACTATCTGTTGGTCTCGGTGACGGATACTGGCGGGGGCATTGCGCCAGAGGATCAGCGGCGGGTCTTTCAACGGCTTTATCGCTCGGACAATCCCTTGATCGCCGGATTGGGCGACAGCGGCGTGGGATTGTCGGTGACCAAGGCCCTGGTCGAGACGCACGGCGGGCGCATTTGGGTGGAAAGTGAGATGGGCGTCGGGAGCACGTTCAGTTTTATCTTGCCGCTGACGCCGGATTGGGAAGCGGGACCGGACAATGGCCGCGGGGCGGCTCCGGTTGGTTTGAGTGGGTAATGGCGAGCGGTTAATGGCGATTGAGGTACAGACGTGAGCGAGCGGGCGCAGTTCTGGAGTGTTTCAGGTGATGGGCTGACACAGATCATGGTCAGCCTGGCCATCGTGCTGCTCAGTATTGGGATGTTGCTGGGAAGTTTCTGGCTCACCTGGCTCGATACCGCGGACGTTCGCCAGCCACATTCGTCGGTCGCCGAGATCTCACCGACGTCTATATCATTTTTCACGCTGACACCATCTCCATTACCTTCGGTCACGCCATCGCCGTCTCCTCTGCCCGCGACGGCTACAGATCTGCCGCCGTCGCAGGTAGAGGAGACGGCAGACCCAACGGCGCCAAGCCCTTCTCCGACACCGTCTTCCTCTCTGGTCTCCAGTTGCGAAGTGCCTCTGGGATGGCGTTTGCAC
>DSAR01000259.1 GCA_011046405.1 Chloroflexota bacterium
GGGCGGGGCGGCGCTGGCGGTCACGCTGTGGCACGTGCACCTCAGCCGGGTCGGTTTCCGCGCTGGCCTGCTGCCCCTGTTCACCGCCCTGGCGGTCTGGCAGGTCGCGGCGGCGGTCAAAAAGGAGCCATGGCGCCAGCAACGGTGGCATTGGATCGCGGCGGGCGCTTGCTACGCCCTCGCCTTCTACACCTACACCGCCGCCCGTTTCACCGTGGTCGCGGTGGGCACGTTGGCGCTCTATGCGATGGCCTTCCACTGCGCCGCTCTGATCCGTCGCTGGCGCGGCATCGCCCTGGCAAGCCTGGCCTTCCTGCTGACCATCGCTCCCCTGGCCGCCTACACCCTGACCCACGCCGACGTCGTCCTCGGCCGCTCGGAACAGGTCGCCATCTGGAGTCCGGCGATTCACCACGGCGATTTCTGGGGCACGCTGGTCGCCCATACCCTCCGCACGCTGGGGATGTTCTTCGTGCGCGGGGACCGCATCTGGCGGCACAACGTCCCATGGCAGCCCATCTTCGACCCGGCGCTGGGGCTGGCCTTCGTCGCGGGCGCCATCGCTGCCCTGAGACGCGCCCTGCGCCCTGCCAGGCGAGACGCCGCCGCGGCCTGCTGCCTGATCTGGATCGGGGTGATGAGCCTGCCGACACTTCTGGCCGAAGACGCCCCCCACTTCCTCCGCGCCGTCGGCATCCTGCCGGCGGTGGTCCTCCTGCCAGCCCTGGGCTTGGATTGGCTAGCACGACTGATTCAGAGACCGGTCGTCCGGCGAACGGTCCTGGCCCTGGTGCTGCTGTTCAGCCTGAGCAGCACCGCCCACGCCTACTTCTTCCGATACGCCCGCGATCCGATGAGCGGCTATTGGTTCGAGCGCGGCGCGGAGACCCTCGCGGGCCGGATCAACGCTTTTTTGGGCCACGGCTGGGATGGAGAGCGTATGCAACATCGCCGGGGAGAAACCGAGGCCGCCCAGGTCTACCTGGCGCGAGAGTTGTGGGACGAGTGGCAGCCCCAGCTTCGTTTCCTGCTCGCAGATCCCGGGTCGATGATGGTGGGGCTGGCGCCCGTCACCGACGGCCCACCCGCGTCCCGGGTCGCCGTCTTCACCTGGCCCTACGAGGGCTGGCAACAGGCGTGGGACCTGCTCCCCTCTCCGGCCCAGATGACGAACGGCCGGGAGATCACCGTCGAAAAAGGGCCATTATCACAAGGAGACCGCGACCCGGAACCGTTCACGACCTACCTGGCCTTCTACGCCAACCCACCCGGCGATCTCCCGCCGCCACTGGCGCACTTTTCCGGCGGCGTCGAGCTGCTGGACGTGATCGTGACGCCGGTGGCGAATTCGAATGGAGAAAATCACCTGCGGATGCGATTCCGGTGGCGCGCGACCGCCCCCCTGACAGCCGATTACACCATCTTCGTCCACTACCTGCGAGATGGAGAGCGCATCGCCCAGGGAGATAGCCGGCCGGCCCACGCCTATTTTCCCACGCCCCTATGGCGTCCCGGCGACGTGATCAACGACGAGCACGACATGGACGAGGTCGCCATCCCCCTGCCAGGGCACGACTTGCTGCGCTTCGGCTTCTGGGAGGCGAGCAGCGGCGACAAGCTCTACCTGCTGGACGAGGCCGGCAACCCAGCTGGCGATTGGATGGAGATGCCGATCGAGAATTGAGCAGTATGTTTGTCCTTGACACCCTCCCATCCCGGAGTAAAAGGGAAAACGAAGCGGTTTGCGCTTGCGATTTGCTTCGAAAACCCGTAAAATAGGTCTGATATGGAAAACCCGAATCTCAGATCCTCGGCCGTGCAAGACTTCCGGCGAGCGCGAAGCAAGGCGTTATTGCAGCAGGTCATCGCCCGCCTGACGGGTAAGTCGATCGAACTGCTGCCCTACGAAGACGTGCGCCGGAAGCTCAAGGCCGGGGGCAAAAAAAATAAAAAGTTGAAAGAAATCCCCATCGACGCCATCGTCGGCAGCGTAGGACGGTACAAGGACTTTACCCGCTCCTTCCTGCCCCGCACCAACAGCGACGAGGATCGCTGGGTCCAGGTCAAGGGCGCTGTGACCAACATGACTGGCCTGCCGCCCATCGAAGTCTACCAGATCGACCAGGCCTACTTCGTCCTCGACGGCAACCACCGGGTTTCCATCGCGCGGGATCTGGGAGCGGATCACATCCAGGCCTACGTGACCGAGATCTGCACCGACGTCCCGCTCACGCCCGACGTCCAGCCCGACGATTTGATCATCAAGGCCGAGTACGCCGAATTCCTGGAACGCACCAACCTGGCCAAACTTCGCCCGCAGGCCAATCTGGATATGAGCATACCGGGCAAGTATCCCATCCTGGAAGAGCACATATCGGTCCATCGCTACTTTATGGGGATCGACCAGGATCGCCCGGTGCCTTACCAGGAGGCCGTGACCCACTGGTACGACGAGGTCTACAAGCCGGTCGTGCGCGCCATCCGCGAGCGGGGCGTGCTGCGAGATTTTCCCGAGCGGACCGAGACCGACCTCTATCTCTGGCTCTCGGAACACCGGGCCGAGCTCCAGGAGGCATTGGGGTGGGAGATTCAGCCCCACGACGCCGCCGATGATCTGGCAGCCCGGTTCAGCTCGGCGCCGCGCCGCATTATTGCCCGGATAGGCGACTGGCTTTTGGACACCGTCGGTCTCGACGACCTGGCGCCCGGCCCACCAACCGGCGCATGGCGAGCCTCGGTTTCCAGCCAGGATTGCCTGTTCGATGACATCCTGATCTCCATCGAGGACATCCGGGAAGATCACCGTGTCATTGAACAAGCCATCACGTTGGCCCGGTGTATGCACTCACGCCTGTACGGCCTCCACGTCGTATCCTCCAAGATTCAACGCTATAGCAAGAAAATCAAAGCTATGGAGGAAAAATTCGAGCAACGATGCCAAGACGCCGGTGTTTCGGGCAACCTGGTCGTCGAAGTAGGGAAAACAGCGCGCAAGGTTTGTGAGCGCGCACGATGGACCGACCTGGTCATTATGCCGATGAATCATCCACCGTCTCCTTCGCCGTTGGCCCACCTGGGCTCTGGCCTCAGCACCATCATTCGCCGCTGCCCCCGGCCCTTGTTGCTGGTACCAGGACAGCCGTCGCCTCTCCAGCGCATCCTCCTGGCCTACGATGGCACCTCCAAGGCACGCGAAGCCCTCTTCATCGCTACTTACCTGGTAAAAGAGTACGACAGCCACCTGATGGTCCTGAGTGTAAACGAAAATGGCAAGACCGCATCCCAGGCCCTGGAAGACGCCCGTCAATACCTGGAAAATCACGAGATCGACGCCCTGTACCTGGAAAAACGGGGCGTGGTCGCCCAGACCATCATCCGAACCGTCAAGAATCAACGCTGTGACCTGATCCTCATCGGTGGATACAGCTTTAACCCGCTGCTGGAGATCGTCCTCGGCAGCACCGTCGACAAGGTCCTGTGCACCAGCCAGGTGCCGGTCCTGATCTGCCGATGAAGCCCATAGCCCCACTCTTTAAATAACGGGAAAGAAACCAGGTTTTTCAGAAAAACCTGGTTTCTGACAGCCTTAATCAAACGGCATTGCCCCTAGCACCCAATAAGCCTTGCTAATCCCTCCTTTTTGAGTTATGATACACCCCGATGGGTTATTTAAACGAAAAGCATCCAATTGATACGCTGGATCTGCCAACCCGAGCCCGCAATGCCCTGGTTCAAGCCGGCATTATGACGCTGGAAAAATTGGCGACCTGCGAGGATGGAGAACTCCTGGCGCTCCGGGGCTTTGGCCCCACGTCGCTCCAGCA
>DSAR01000435.1 GCA_011046405.1 Chloroflexota bacterium
AGGACCTTCTGGCCCTCCTTCCGGCAGCGATAGGCGAGTTTGGCGATGCTGGTCGTCTTGCCCGATCCATTGACACCGACGATGAGGATCACGTCGAACGGGCGGTTTCCCAGATTGAGGGGCGGCGCGTCGGGCAGCAACGCCCGCAACTCCTCGCGCAGGGCTATTTGCAGGGCATCTGTCTCGAGAATGGCCTCGTGACCGGCCCGTTCGCGTAGTCGGTCAACCAGGTAAAGCGTTGTGCTGACGCCGACGTCGGCCTGAATGAGCAGCGCTTCCAATTCGTCCCACGTTTCGTCGGTGATCTCACTCGTCCCCAACAAACCTGCGATACGGCTGAAGACGGTGTTGCGGGTGCGTGTGAGGCTCTCTTTGATCGATTTTGCAAATCCAATAGCCATGTTACCCTTGTATCTTCTCAATAAGTTGGGGAGCTGTGGCCGGTCTCCCGACCGAGCCACAGCGGGCACGGTCAGGAGACCGGCCCGAGCGAGTTTGCCCCGGTTTATTGAGATGATACTTACCCTTTTTGTATCAGTTTACGGCTCTCTGGTAGTTCGCCTGGTTGGCTTAGCAAGTGGTCAACTTTTCGCCACGAATTACACGAATTGTCACTAATTTTGGGTTTTTCGTGTTAATTCGTGTAATTCGTGGCGAATCTTTCGCCGCTACCATGCGAAATCCCAAAGAACCCAGTTTGCTTTTGTGAGCGACTGCTCTAAGTCCCATTTTTCGAACGACTATCCGTGTAAATCTATCGCCTTGGGGAGATTATACCTCAAAGCGCCGGGTTGAGCAAAGGTTGCCCATTTGCATCAAAAGCGCGTCGAACCTGCGGAAGGGTGCTAGTGCCTATCCAGGGACATTCTTGTTTTTTGTGCAAGAATTTTGTATACGAAGCGCTCTTTATTGGTTCCGGCTCTTTCCGGGATAGGTAGATATGGGCAATTTGTGGTATACTGTGATGGCACGTTAGGCACGTCACGTGAGGGGGAGGCTATGCGGATTCTGATATTTAGCAACGCCTATCGACCGGCGATCAGCGGGGTGGTGACCTCTGTCAGTTTGTTCCGGAGAGGGTTACTAAGCAAGGGGCATGACGTCCACGTTATTGCGCCTGAGTACGAGAATTATTCGGATGACGAGCCTTACGTTTTTCGTTTCCCGGCTTTGGATATCTCCGATCAAGCTGACTTATCACTGGTCCTTCCATCTCGGATAACGATGTACCCAACGGTGCGAAGGATCAAGCCCTCTCTAATTCATAGCCAGCATCCGGTATGGATGGGCCATATCGCCGCCAATTTTTCCCAGGATATGGGTGTGCCGTTGGTCTTTACGTTCCATAGTCGATACGATTTGTATGCCCAAAAATACGTGCCGCTGGTCTCGAATTTAGCCGGTATGCTGACCGACGAGGTCGTCAGACGCTATTTGGATAAATGCACCCACGTGATTGCCCCAACCGACAGCATTCGAGATTTCATCTTGCAGGAGTACGACGTTGGCGTGCCGGTGAGTGTGGTGCCTACCCCGGTGGACTTGAGCGGCTATGGCGATCTACATCCGCAACGAATTCGGGCGGCGCTGGGACTGGAGGGCGCTGAGGTGTTGTTGTACGTCGGCCGGTTGTCCGAGGAGAAGAATCTCGATTTTCTGCTACGGGCGTTTTCTTTGATTGCCCGCGAGTGCCCTCGCGTGCGATTGCTCCTGGTGGGCAAAGGGCCCCAGGCATACAACCTGAAACTCCTGGCGCAGAAAATGGGTATCGAAAACAGGGTGCTCTTCGTCGGGGCGGTGCCGCACGAGAAGGTGCCTCACTACGCCGCGATGGCTGATCTGTGCGTCTTTTCATCCCCGGCGGATACGCAGGGGCTGGTGTTGATTGAGGCGATGGCTGCTGCTACACCAGTCGTCGCCGTCGATGCGTTGGGGCCAGTCGACGTGTTGGCCGAGGGGGGTGGCGTGCTCGCTCCGCCGGTGGAACATGTCTTTGCCCGTGCTGTCGTGACGTTGTTATCCAACGATGAGCGCCGGCGCGAGTTGGGGGCGCAGGCCGTCCGCTCGGCGCAGCGTTACGCAATCCCGGCTGCCGTCACTCGCTTGCTGTTGGTTTACGAAGCGGCGATCTCTGCAGGGCCGCGTTGTGTGAAGAAAGATCTATCGGAGACCTGGCACGAGATCGGCGATCAGTTTCGCGCGATTGGTGCAGGCCTATCGGCCGTTTTCAACACATCCAGGGAAAGCGAGGATGCACCGCGATATTGGAGCGCTGGGGGATCTCGTCCCTTTTCATTGATTGACGAGATGGGTTTGGTGCTTCTAGCCGAGGTAGAAAAGAAACGTTTCGAGAGTTGATCTGTTTCGATCAACCAGAATGAAATCGGGCCCAAATCGGGCATCAAAGTTGACAAGTGACGAAGGGCGGGTATAATAAGCGTCGCAAGTCAGCCCCGGTGGCGGAATAGGCATACGCGGCAGGTTGAGGGCCTGTGCCTTTAATGGCGTGCTGGTTCGAATCCAGTCCGGGGCATAATCAATATGCAGCTTTTCTTAAAGCAAAAAGCCCCCCAATCGGGGGCTTTTTGCTTTTTTACTACCCGACATTCGTGGCCAAGAGCCTGGTTTTCCATCACGAACACACGAAAGGTCGAATTTCACGAATGGTAACTGCTCAGGCCAGCCCCTTGCTGCGATGGAGAGCGGGGGCCCCCGCTCATCCGCTGCAAACGGACGGTAGGCTGAGCTTGGACCGATTAGTCGCCATCAATCGGAATCGCTAGTTGGTGTAGGATGGAGTGGGCCAGCTTGATCAGGCGGCGACTCTGCCGCGGGTGGTTTACGATACACCGGATCAGCGCACCACCCCGGCGCGCCGTAAGTCGTAGAGCACCACCCGGTCGAAGGGCGTGCTCGTCTCCACCGGGACGTAGTGCACGTCGCGGGCGCGACATGTGGCCCGGATCTCCTCCCGCCAATCGTCCAGCCGTTCCCGGTAGCGCGCGCGCATCCCGCCGTCGATGGTCACCTCCTGCGCCTCGCCCGTCTCCACGTCCAGCAGTCGCAGGTCGCCGCCCAGCGGGGGGGCCACCTCGTCGGGAGAAAGCGTGTGAACGACGAGTACCTCGTGCCCCCGCGCCGCCAGTGTAGTCAGTCCGGCGACGTAACCGGCGCCCCTGGGCGTGGCTTTGCCCGTTTCACCTCGCAGCGGCGAGAACATGTCGGAGATGAGCACCGTCAGCCCCGGCCGCCCGCTGGCGAAGGCGTAGGTGCGCAAGCTGCCGTCCAGATCGGTTGCCCCCCCGGCCTGCTGCGCTGCCAGCCAGTCGAACAGTCGCAGGGCGTACCCCCGTCCACGCACGGGACCGAATAACGGGTGCGGGTCAAGGACCGAGGGCTGCAGGTTGACCACGGTCAGCCGGTCGCCGGACGTCAGCGCGACGTAGCCCAATGCCGCCGCCAGTCGCCGGGCGTAGCGCCACTTGTTCTCCTCCGCTCCCCCGCTTCCTGTCTCCTGGTCTCCCGCTCTCCCCATCCCACCCCAATCCATCGACCCACTGCCATCCAGCAGGATGTGGACGGCCAGATCTTCCTCCTCCTCGAACAGCTTGACGTAGGGTCGCTCCAACCGGGCGTAGATGTTCCAATCGACCCGCCGCAGGTCGTCCCCTTTGACGTAGTCCCGGTAATCGGCGAACTCGACCGAGGACCCACGTTTGGTCGAACGCCGCTCGCCGGCCGTCTGCCCGGCCCGAACCCGGCGGGCGACCAGGGTCAGTTGCTCCAGTTTACGTAAAACCGTCTCTTCCAGGATC
>DSAR01000091.1 GCA_011046405.1 Chloroflexota bacterium
GGTGTAGGGGCAATCCCTCGTGGTTGCCCTTCCCTCGTGGTTGCCCTTCCCTCGTGGTTGCCCTTCCCTCGTGGTTGCCCTTCCCTCGTGGTTGCCCTTCCCTCGTGGTTGCTGGTTTCAAATCAGCCAGTTACAAGTTGCAGGGTGTAGGCGGTGTGGGCTGGTTTTTCGGCCTCGATGATGGCGCGGATGACCTGACGGCGCTCGCGCTCCTGGCGGGCGATTTCGTCTGAATCCATTTCACCTGTCGAGGAATCCGCTTCGTTTTCTTCTTCCTCAATCTCAATGATCGGCGGGAGGCGCATGGTGACGGTGAAGGTGTGGGGCTGGTTGCCCTTTCCCAGCGCCACGCCCGGCCCCAACAACGCGCCCGGTCCCAGGGTGAAGTTCTTGGCCCGGTGCTCGGTGATCTGGGGCTCCACGCCGGTGTACAACTTGAGGATCGTCCGCAATCCTCGCGCCGTGCCCCGCATGCGATAGAGTCGGACGGCCGAGCGGATCAACTCCCGCCGCCGATCTTCCGGCCAACGCGGGTCCAGCGTCAGGTTCAGCCACGAGGCTAGCCAGGGCAGGAAGTCCGGCGGGGTCAGCCGGGGGTCGAAGTAATATGGCAGGTGATCGATCTGGCGCTCAATCGGCGCCCAGAAGCTTTCGAAGAGCATGAGGAAGCGGGCCAGCAGGTCGTTGTCGGAATAGAGCGCGGGTAGGAAATTCAGGTAGCGGCCCTTGGCTGCCACGGCGATGGCGACCGTCTCGGCGGCGGCGCGCTGGTGGGCGTCACAGATGGCCATAGCGCGGCTTTCCAGGGTCAGGTCTCGCGCTGTGGGTTCCACCCGCGCCTGCACCCGGACCTCGCATCGGGCGCCGGCCGGCAGCGGATCATTCGTCTCGTGGGCCTCGTTGGCTCCGTTAGCTCCGTTAGCCCCGTTAGCTTGAATTTCCCAAACGACGTGATTGGCCTCGATGCTCGGTTCTGTCTCAAGTCGGGCGTTGCTTTCCATCAAAACTGGCGGCCCGTCCAGGGCGTGGGCGTCTACCGGCGATAGTCCTGCTGGCAGGGTGATACGGATGGTCAAGTCTGGCAGGGGCTGGCGCACCTCGACGCGGGTGTAAAAGCTGACCAGTTCTCCCGGGTAGCGGCGGTAGAAATCGGCCACGTGGGCGATGGATAGTTCGGGAATTGTGGGCTGCAATCCGTTCATTCTTTCACCACCTCGATTTGATGCGCGAGCGAGCAGAGCAGGGTATCGTCGGGCGATTGGAGCCGTCGTTCCTCAATGGTGGTCAGCGCGCGCGGGGGTGTTTCGTCTGCGCCCTCTTGTAAGGACTCTCTTGGGCCCCCTCCTGAGGCCCCTTCTGTGGTGGGGACGACCGGGCGGTGGTCGATTTGCACATCCCAGACGTGTTTGACCCCCGGCGTCTGCCCGATCAGGGCGTAGATCTCCGAGACGTAGAGATCGCGCCCGAAGGGCCATCCTTCCCAGTTGGGGCCGACGATATCCTGTAATTCCCCGGCCCCTCCTAGGGCCAACGGGGCGATGAATGCGTTCAGGCGTTCGAGTACGCGGGCTTTGACCACCTCCGGCTGGCTGAATTCGGAGATGAGGATCTCGGCCCGCACCCGGACGCCCAGGTAGCGGGGTTCCTTGATGCGCAGCGTGGTGGTCAGCAGCCGGTATTGATCCAGGTAGGCGGTGATGGACTCCTTTAGCGTCTCGTCGACCTGGAGCCGGGAGAGGTCGCCCGCCATCAATCCGTCGAAGGCGGCCGGCACCACCAACAGTTCGATCATGCCCGGCGCTGGGCTGCGTCCCCCGTTGGGCGCCTGGCACCGCACCCGCGCGACGGCCCGGCTGGCCTGCTTGGTCATATTCTCGAAATCCTTGGCGGTGACCGCACGCTCCTGGGCCTGTAGCTCGCGGCGGGCGCGCATTTTCGCCTCCTCCAGGCGCTCCTGGTCGCGCCCGCCCTCGGCCCGGCGCAGGTTGGCGACCCGGTCGACGTAGGCGATGGCAGACTTGAGCACGCGCAGTTTGCCTGCCGGGACGTTGCCGGCGACGCCGCCTCCGTAGCGGTAGCGGCTGAAGCGAATCTCGCGCTGGGCCTCGGGGATGCGCCCGTATTGGCGCACTGTGCCATCCCGCTGGCGGATGCTGGGGCCAAAGCGCACCTCGCCGGTGACGGTGTCCAGCACGAAGTGCCGGTCGTAGCGGGTGGAATCGGCGAAGTCGCGCACCGGTTTCCAGGGTTCGTAACCCACCTCGCCGTAGCGTTCGCCGATCACCTCGACAGTCTCGCCTGCTTGCAGCGCCAGCACCGGTGTGTGTTCCAGGCGGAAGGTCTGGCCGGGCTCGCCGTTGCTCTGGCCGAGGGTCTCGTTCTCCACGATTCGGGCGTGGGTGGCCCGCGTCGTAGCGCCGAGCGTGTGGGCAGAGACGCCCTGGACGCGGGGAGATTCGGTGTACATCCCCTGTTCCGGGGCGCGAGGTTCCAGACGGCAGCGGATCCAGTAGGCATTGCGTCCGTAGACCTGATTGGGCTCGATTTCCAGCGGCAGGTACATCACCAGCGAGCCCTGGACGTTGTTCAGGCCGCCGGTGGTGTCTTTTTCCCCGGGGCGCGTGCTCAACCCCAGTTCCCGCCAACGCCCGTCGCCCATCGAGCATTCCCAAACCAGGGGCGGATCCTCGCGCCGTACGCCGACCGCTTGGGTCTCCTGGCAGGTGAAGGTCAGTTGGATCGTGTGCCCGCTGATGTCGTGTGCTTCGTCAAAACCCAGGTAGAAGGTGTCGCCGACCTGGGGTGCCTCCGTGTCGAAGGTGTAGAAGTCCTCGATGCCCAGCCGGGGTAGGTAGTTCTTGTGGAAATCCTGTTCCCGGCGCAGTTGGGTCAGCCGGGGGGCTACGATGTGCAGGGTCTCGTCGGTGGTGAAGATGATCTCCGCCTCCTCTTCTGTGCGGCGGGTGGCGACCTCGGTGGCGCGTGAGATGACGACGGTCATCTCGGACGCCTCTTCCTCGGGCCCCAGGGGCAGCGGCGCCGAGAGCCAGAAGGTCAGGCGGGTGCGGGCGCTACTGGCGGGACGGAGTTGAATGCCCAGCATGTCCATGAACTTGACGTAGTTTTTCTCCGGCGTCCGGTTCAGCCGGTAGAGAATCATCTCCGTCATCCAGGCGAAGAGTTCGATCAGCGTGATGCCGGGATCGCTGAGGTTGTACTCGGTCCATTCCGGGCAGTAATGGACGATGCGCCGCCGGGCCTCGTCCACCAGGTCGCGCTGGAACCGCAGGTCGTCTAAAATAGGCTCAGGTAGTGGCATAGTGCGTCCTCTCTTGGGTGGGTTGGTATACTGGTAGTTCGGTATATTGGTATATTGGTATATTGGTAGGTTGGTAGGTTGGTAGGTTGGTAGGTTGGTAGGTTGGTAGGTTGGTAGGTTGGTATATTGGTATATTGGTAGGTTGGTAGGTTGGTAGGTTGGTAGGTTGGTATATTGGTATATTGGTAGGTTGGGATTGCTAACGTCTTGAAAAGTTCGAGCTATGCAGTTAGCAACGAATGTTCATCTCGGTTGAAATCTTGTTTGTAGTAGGCGATTTATCGCCGTAAAAGCGCGCTGAAGCGCATACAGAAAAATCCGTATCTAATCCACGCAGGTGGACTTCGCATCGTGTCGTTTGCGACACGCGGTTGCCCGCGATTTTAATCGCCGGGCTTACGTCTTTGGGAACATACTCTTTTCGCTATGCTGAAAATGAATTGTTAAAACTGATGTTCACTCGTTTCCCATTAAGA
>DSAR01000106.1 GCA_011046405.1 Chloroflexota bacterium
AACGCGGCAGCCTTCCATGCCGGGTCGGGAATCAGCCCGGCAGCATCCGCGCCGCCGCGCAGCCCCGCGCTCTGTCCAAAGCCGAACTGCCGAGCGATGCCGGGAAGGTATGTCGGATCCTGCGCATTGAGCGTGAGGCCCATGTTCCAAAAGGTGGGGTTGCAGGATTGCACCAGCGCCTGGTGCAACGTGAGCGTACCGTGCCCGGTGGGCAGCCAGTCGTGCATCACGATGTCCGGCCCTAGCCCTGTCCACGCGCCGGTGCAGGTGTAGGTGGATTCCGGCGTATAGAGGCCGCTGTGCAGGCCCGCCGCCATCGTCACGATCTTGAAAACGGAGCCGGGCGGCAGTGCGGCCTGGGTGGCGCGGTTGAGCAGGGGCGCGGCGGGATCGGCCAGAAGCGCGTCGCGGTAGGCCGCGTCGGCCAGCAGGGCGTTGGGATCGAAGGCCGGGTAGGCGGCCAGCGCCCGCACGATGCCGGTCTGTGGCTCCAGCGCCACGATGGCCCCCGGACGCTCACCCAGAATGGCTTCCACGCCTTGCTGGAACTCCAGATCCACGGTCAGGGTCACGTCGCTGCTGCCGCTGAGCTCCCGCGTGGCGATCACCCGGCTGAGCGTGCCCTCCGGCGAGAGGACAACCCATTGCGCCTGCGCCGGGCCGGTCAGATAGGGTTCGGCCCAGGCCTCCACGCCGGTCTGCCCGATCACTGCGCCGGGGGCATAGTTGGCGTAGTCGGGGAGCGCCAGCTGCTCGGCGGTGATCTCGCCCACGTAGCCCACGATGTGCGCCATGCTCGTGCCCTGCGGGTAGTGGCGGCGACTTCTTTCGCGGAAGCGCACACCCGCCAGCGCGGTCAACTGCGGCTGAAGTGTTTCCCCTTCGGCGGCGGGCAACTCTAGCAGGGGGATGAACCAATCTGGAGGGGCGGTGCTCAATGTCTCGGAGATGGTTTGGGCGGGGACTTGGGTGAGGGCGCTGAACTGCGCTGCGAATGTCGCCAGATCGGGTATATTGCCCGGTATCGCCCCCACGATTAATAGCGGTTCGTTTTCCGCCAGGACGTTGCCCTGAGCATCGAAGATACGGCCCCGTGGCGCGGGTGCGGTGATAGTGGTGAGACGTCCCTCCGGGGCCAGCCCTACCACCAGCGTTTGGGGCGTCCAATCAACGCCCCAGCGCCCGCCTTCTTCTATCAATCGCAGACTATTTTCCAGCTGAATCGTACCGAAGACCTGGGTCTCAAGCTGCAATTGGTAGCCGACTTCGACACTCTCGCCATAGATGCGGGCCGCCTGACGCTCGAAGTTGCACCGGATCACCGCGCCCGTGGCGGCGAAGTCGGTGTGCAAATCGGTAAAGAGCGGCTCCGGGGTGCGTTGCTGGGCGGAAGGGGTGAGGAGCTGATACATGTGAGGGTATCCCTGGCGGCACCAGGAGGAGAGGAAGGTATCGGCGGTGCGCAGCGCCTCGGCGGGCGCGGCTGCGCTTGCCGTGGGTGGGGGCGTCGCTGGTGTGGAGGTCGTCCCGCAGGCGAGGAGGAGCAGGAAGAGCACAACGACCAGTAGCCGTGTGGGGGGTTTTCTTTTGGATGGGGGACGGCTGAAGAGCGCCGAGCCGCCAGTAGCCAGAGCCCCCTTTCCCAAATCACTCCCTCTTCCCATTTCCCTACTCTCGTCCCACGCGCAGCGCGTTGTAGAGGATATCGCGAACGAGCGGGGCGGCCCATTGGGAGCCTTCGCCCTGGTTTTCCAACACAACCACAGCCAGATATTGCGGATCGTCAGCGGGCGCGAAGCCGATGAACCAGGCGTGGGGCGGGCCGTTGGTCTGGGCCGTGCCGGTCTTGCCGGCGACCTGAACGCTTTCGATGCGGGCATTGTAGCCGGAGCCGTACTCGTCCTCGGTGACGGCGATCATCATCTCCGTGACTTGCTGAGCCGTTTCCTGTTCGATGACACGCCAGCCGCGCTTGGCGATACGGGGCTGGGAGACCAGTTGCGGGTAGGGGAGTTCGCCCTCGTTGGCGATCGTCGCACCGATCAATCCGATCTGGAGCGGGGTCACGTAGAGCTGGCCTTGCCCGAAGGCGGTCTGTGCCAGGCCGCAGGGGGTGTTGAGATATTCCGGCTCATAGGCCAGGTTGCTGGGGAGCACATCAACGCCGATTTCGAAGCTCTGGCCAATCCCGAAGCGCTCGGCGTAATCGCGCAGGCGGAACGGCCCCATCGCCTGCCCTACTTCGGCAAAGGCGACGTTATCGGAGTAGGCGAGGGCCTGGGCGAAGGTGAAGTTTCCAAAGCCCTGAGGGCTTTGCGTAATTGCACAAGCGCCTTCGTGCCACCAGGTCGTATATCCCGCGCCGTAAGGATCGGGTGGCGCTTGCAGGTCATTCGCATAGTAGAACATCGTCTCTTGGGTGATGAGACTGCCATCCGGGCCGTAGGTGGGCCGGTCAAGGGCCGCGGCGGCGGTGAAGATCTTGAAGACCGAACCAGGAGCATAGAAGCCTTGCGTCACGCGGTTGACCAGCAGTTGGTCTGCATCTGTCAATGTGGGATAGAGGCTGTCAATCAAGGCCGGGTCAAAGGTGGGTACACTGACCAGGGCTAAAATTTCGCCGGTCTGCGGATCCATCAGCAGCGCCGCTCCGGCGTTGTGGACACGGGCAGGGTCGCGCATCAGGTTATAGACCATTTTTTGCAGATCAGGGTCAATAGTGGTTTGAAGATCCTGACCGTTGAATTCACGGGTGAGGATATAGCGCACACGAGAGAACCACTCCATCAGGATGTTGTTGTGTCCGCGTCCGTTGAGATAATCGTTGAAGGTGTATTCCAGCCCACTCGGCCCGTAGATGGCGCTGTTGTAACCAACTGTCTGTCCCAGAGATTCAGCCAGGAGCGGATCGGGATAGATACGGCGTCCGCCACGGGTATCACTGTAGACGATAGGATTGCCGTTGCGGTCGAGGATAGCGCCACGGAGCGTGCGGTTGATCTCTACCTGGATCCAGGGGTTGAAGGGGGCCTGGGCTGTGGAGAGGCGGTCGGCGTTGTTGCGGATGCGCACGATGCCCACACCGGCGGCGAGCGGGAAGATGATCAGGAAGAGGGCCGCCAGATGGGGGATGCTGTTGTACAGGTGATGCACCTCAAAAGGTAGAGGTGCGGGGTCAGGTTGCGTCTGGGCGGTGGAAAGGCGTAGCAAAAAGCCGATATAAATGAAGGAAATGATAATGGATGTGCCCCCCATGCTGATGAAGGGGACGGTGATGCCGGTGAGCGGAATAGCTCCAAAAGTACCGGCGATGATGATGAAGGTTTGGAATCCCAGTAACGAGGTAAGACCTGCTGCGAGCAGCACGCCTTCGCGCCGCCGGTTGTGAAAGGCAATACGGAAGCCACGCAGAATCAGTATCAGATACGCAGCCAGGATCAAGAGGCCCCCTATCCAGCCTAACTGTTCTATGACGACTGCAAAGGCCATATCATTTTGGGCGGCGGGGATGATGTAGCTGGCCCCTTGCCCTAGCCCTTGTCCGGTCAAGCCTCCGTAGTGAAGCGCGCGCCATGTCTGGATGATTTGATCGCCATCAATGTTGATGTGACGCTCTGTTTCAGGGGTTTCACCTCTGCGCTGTGTCAAATCTGCTATGATGGACGCCCATTTGGGATCTGTCTGGATGTCGAGCCAGGGGTCCAGCCATACGTCAATTCTGGCCCTGACGTAAAAAACATCAAACTGGGGCAGAATGTAGTACCCCACAGCGCCTAGAGCGACCAG
>DSAR01000108.1 GCA_011046405.1 Chloroflexota bacterium
AGGCGACGTGTTGGCTTCCGTCACCACCCATGATGGCCCTTGCACCATCGACGCGGATTGTGATCCGCACTGCACACGTAGGCCGAGCAGTTACAGATGAACATGGATAAATCGCCACAGAAAAATCCGTGAGAATCTGAATGGCTCCGTAGGAGACACTTAATCTGTGAGCTATGAAGCATTTCTCTTTACTAACTGCACAGCTTGAAACTTTGGCAAAGAGAGGGATAGGGAGAGTGAAACGTATGGATGAAGCAAGGTTGGTGTCGTTGTTGGAAGAGGCGACGGCCCATTGCTACGACGCCGAGGATGAATTCTGGGCGATCTTTTCGACCCTGGTGGGTCGGGTCACTTACCCGGTCGCGTGCCAGATGGGCGGAGAGACAGTATCTCTGCTCGGGATGGACGGTCCCACCAGCGCGCCGGAGTCGGGCGTGATGGCCCGCATCGAGAGAAGCGGGTCCGAGGAGACGGCGCCCCTGGCCGACTTGACGGTCATCGAAGCTGATCCAGATAGCGCGGCCTGGTTGGCGGTCTACGCGCATTGGATGGGAAAGAAGGGATAAAGGAGGTGCTATAATCGGATAAGTGAGTGCTTGGAGGAAGCCAGCGCCTGACCCAGGCTAAGTGAGACCGGCCTGGGTGACGAGGAGGCGGTTCCCTGCGATGATGACGCAGGGCTAACCATTTCACGTAACGGTGGAGTGGGAAAATCGAGACCGTTAGGCATCGGCGGATGCCGCCCGGGGTGCGGTCACACCCCGTATCTTCCTCCTCCTGGGAAAACAAGGAAGTCCACAAACCCGGCGGGTAACCGCCGGACCAAAAGACGACCACTGACCTTAAACCTGCAACCTGAAACCTACAGTAAAAACAGGAGGAACGACACTATGTGTGGTATCGTAGGCTACGTTGGGCCGCGTGACGCGACGCCCATTATCTTGGAGGGTTTGCGACGGCTGGAATACCGGGGCTACGACTCGGCTGGACTGGCCATATTACAATCGAATGACGACGGCGGGCGCCCTGGCGCGTATCATATCGGCGTGCGCCGGGAGGTCGGTAAGCTGGCGGGACTGGTGGACATGGTCGAGGCCGATCCGATAAGCGGATTGCTCGGCGTCGGCCACACCCGCTGGGCCACCCACGGCGAGCCGTGCCGTCGGAACGCCCATCCCCACGTCGGGGTCACGGGCGAGGTGGCGGCGGTTCACAACGGCATCATCGAGAACTTCCTGGCGCTGCGGCGAGAGATGGAGGCCGAGGGCCGGCACTTCGCCTCGGAGACCGACTCCGAGGTGGTGGTTCACCTCGTCGAGGCCTACATCGCGGGCGGCGCGACGTTAGAATCAGCCGTACGGCAGGCATTGACCCACGTCCAGGGGGCCAATGCCTTCGTCTTTCTCAGCAAGGAGGAACCGGACCGGTTGGTGGTGGCCCGGGTGGGCAACGCTGGTGGGATCACCATCGGCCTGGGTGAAGGGGAGACCTTTGTGGCCTCCGACATCCCCGCCATTCTGCGATACACGCGGGACATGATTTTCCTGGAGGATCGGCAGATGGCGGTGGTGACGCGGGATGGCGCGCGGGTGACGACGCTGTCCGGCGAACCGGTGGAGCCCGAGGTGCACACGATCTCGTGGGACCCGGTGGCGGCGGCGAAGGGCCCCTACCGGCACTTCATGCAGAAGGAGATCTACGAGCAGGCCCGGTCGATCACCGACACCATCCGGGGGCGCGCGCGCCTGGAGGCGGGGCACGTGCGTTTCGAGAACCTCTCGCTGACGCCGGAGGAGGCACGGTCGCTGGACAAGATCGCCATCGTGGCCTGTGGCACCTCGGCCTACGCCGGTCTGGTGGGCAAGTTCATCCTGGAGTCGCTGGCGCGCGTCCCGGTGGAGGTCGATTACGGGTCCGAGTTCCGCTACCGCGACCCCATCATCGACGAGCGGACCGCCGTGTTGGCCATCACCCAGAGCGGCGAGACGGTGGACACGCTGGCGGCGATGGAGGAGGCTCAGGCGAAGGGCGCCCGGCTGTGGTCCATCGTCAACGTCATCGGCAGCCAGGCGATGCGCATCTCCGACGGGTACATCCTGATGCACGCCGGCCCGGAAATCGGCGTGGCCTCGACCAAGGCGTTTACGTCCAGCCTGGTGGACCTGTACCTGCTGGGCTGCTACCTGGGCGAGTTGCGGGGCGTACTGGCCGAGGACGACCTCCGGCGCCGGGTCGACGATCTGGCGCGCTTGCCCGACCTGGTGGGCCACGTCCTGGCCCACGACGGGGCCTACGAGGGGCTGGCGAACTTGTTCTACGACCGGGCGCACGCGCTGTACCTGGGCCGGGGGATCAACTACCCCATCGCGTTGGAGGGGGCGCTCAAGTTGAAGGAGATCTCCTACATCCACGCCGAGGGCTACCCGGCTGGGGAGATGAAGCACGGCCCCATCGCCTTGATCGACGAGTCGATGCCCGTGGTCGCCATCGCGACGCGGGACGCCGTCTACGACAAGATGATCAGCCAGATCGAGCAGGTCAAGGCCCGCGGCGGGATCGTCGTCGCGCTGGCGACGGTCGGTGACGAGGCCATCGCCGATAAGGCCGACTACGTGCTTTACACTCAACCGACGCCGCCCTTGCTCTCGCCGGTCGTCAACGTGATCCCACTGCAACTCCTGGCCTATCACCTGGCGGTGCGGCGCGGGTGCGACGTGGACCAGCCGAGAAACCTGGCCAAGAGTGTGACGGTCGAGTAAGTAACTGGTATATTGGTAGACCGGTATATTGGTAAACTGGTATATTGGTATATTGGTAGACCGGTTTACCAATATACCAATATACCGATATACCAATATACCGATACACCGACACAAGGAGACCTATGTGTGGCATTTTTGCTATCGTCGTAAGTGAAGAACAGCTCTTGGGAGAGATTTTGACCGAGGCCGGGCGCCGGCTTTCGTACCGGGGGTACGACTCGGTGGGGTGCGCCACGCTGCACGAGGATGGCGCCATCGACCTGCGCAAGGACGTGGGCAAGGTCGACGCCGTGGCGGAGCGGCTGCGTTTCGAGGAGATGGTCGGGCAGCGGGGGATCCAGTTGCGCTGGGCGACCTTCGGCGCGCCCTCCCAGGTCAATGCCCAGCCTCACCTGGATTCCGACGGCGACATGGTGGGCGCGCATAACGGCAACGTGGTCAACAACGTCGAGTTGCGCCGGGCGTTCCTGGCCGAGGGCATGACGGTCCGCTCGACCAACGATGGGGAATCGTGCGTCCACGCGGTGGAGCGGTACGTGGACCAGGGATACGGGATGGTGGAGGCCATCCGGCGGGCCTATCACGACCTGGAAGGGGACTACGCCTTCGTCATCGGGCGGGTGGGCGACGACCGGCTGTACGCCTTCAAAAAGGGCTCGGGATTGGTGGCGGGGCTGGCGGAGGGGGCGACGTGCGTTTCCTCTGACCTTCCCTCGATCCTGCCGCTGACCCGGCGGGTGGTGCGCGTGGAGAATGGGGAGATCGTGGTACTCCGGGCCGACGGCGTCGAGTTGCGCCGGGTAGAGGACGGTCAGGTGATCGAGCGGGAGGCCGAGGAGATCGAGGACAGCATGGCGGTGGCCGAAAAAGGCGGCTACCCTCACTTCATGCTCAAGGAGATCCACGAGCAGCCCCAGGTCGCGGGGGAGTTGTTGCACCTGCTTGAGGCCTCGGCCCACGTAGGGCCGATGGTCGAGAGAATGCGCGCGGCGCGCCATCTGTACCTGATCGGATGCGGCACCAG
>DSAR01000457.1 GCA_011046405.1 Chloroflexota bacterium
ATCTGTGTTTATCTGTGTGCATCTGTGTCCCTCCTCTCCTTTTTTTTCTAGGACACAGATTGGCACAGATGAACACAGATTTTTTTCTTATCTGTGTTTATCTGTGTGCATCTGTGTCCCTCCTCACCTTCACAAGCCACGGTCCTCGGGAGACACGGTGAAAAACGCGACCACCCGCTCGACCCCCTCCCCAAAGCCCACCAGCGGCGCATAGCCCAACCGCTCGCTGGCCCTGGCGATGTCCGCCAGGGAATGTTTGATCTCTCCCGGCCGGGGCGGGGCGAACTCGGGCCGGGCCTCTTTGCCCAGCGCCCGCTCCAACTGGGCTACCAATTCTAACACGGTGAAACGCTCGCCGCAAGCGACGTTGAACACCTCGCCCCCCACCCCCTCGGCCCGGCAGGCGAGCAGGTTCGCCTGCACCACGTTGGTCACGTAGGTGAAATCTCGCGATTGCATCCCGTCGCCATAGATCGTCGGCGCGCGGCCGTCCAGCATGGCCGTGACGAACTTGGGCACCACCGCCGCGTACTGGGAGGTGGGGTCCTGGCGCGGGCCAAAGACGTTGAAATAGCGCAGGCAGACCGTCTCCAGGCCGTACACCTGGTAAAAGGCGCGGCAATAGTGCTCCCCCGCAAGCTTGGACACCGCGTAGGGGGAGAGCGGATCGGTGGGCATATCCTCCCGCTTGGGCAGAGTGGGGCTGTCCCCATAGACTGACGAGGAGGAGGCGTACACCAGCCGCTTGACCCCGGCCTCCCGCGCCGCCAGCAGCACGTTCAGCGTGCCGGTGGCGTTGCAGGCGTGCGTCTCCATCGGGTCGGCGATGGAGCGGGGCACCGAGGGCAGGGCGGCCTGGTGGAGCACGTAATCCACCCCCGCCATGGCCCGCTGCACCGCCTCGAGGTCGCGCACGTCCCCCTCGATCAGCTCGATCTGCTCGAGCCAGGGGGCCAGGTTCTCCCGCTTGCCGGTGGCGAAATTGTCCAGCACACGCACCTGTTCTTCTCGTCGAACCAACGCTTCTACGATATTGGAACCGATGAACCCGGCCCCGCCGGTCACGAGATAATGCACGTTATCCTCCTAGATTCGATAGCGGACGACTGCCCGCAGACGACGGACGACAGGCAGCGCAAGGGCGCGGTCACGGGCTCGCGCAGGCCTGCCCTGACTACAGTCCCGAGCGCAGCGAAAGGGAGCTTGGTCGAAGGGGTGCGGTAACGCTCCTGCTTGCCTGTCCTGAGCTTGTCCCGAGCAACGTCGAGGGGCGCAACCGAAGGGCCGCCAATGGTGTATTTCTTACCCAGGTTTTCGGCTTTGATGACGATATCTGACATTAGATCATATCCGCAAAGGTCTTTTCCATCTTGCGGAAGCGGCTGACGCCCAGCCAGAGGAAAAAAACGACCACGCCCAGCCCAAGCACGAAGCCGGGCCAATAGATAAAGCTGTCACCGCCCAGGATGCACCAGCGAAAGCCGTCGATCACGCTCACCATCGGGTTGAGGCTATAGAGCAAGCGCCACTGCTCCGGGACGACGCGGCTGCTAAAGCCCACCGGCGAGACGTACAGCCCGAACTGGACCACGAACGGGATCACGTAGCGAAAATCTCTGTACTTGACGTTGAGCGCCGTGATCCACAACCCCGGCCCCAGGCTGGCCAGCAGCGCCAGCAGAATGAAGGCCGGCAGAAACAGCATGTTCCAGCCCGGCGCGTAGCGGTAATAGAGCATCAGCCCCACCAGGATGACAAAGCTGATCATAAAGTCCACGAACGCCGTCACCACCGTGGCGGTGGGTATGATCAAGCGCGGAAAATAGACCTTGCTGATCAGATTGGCGCTGCCGATCAGGCTGTTGGAGGCCTCGCCCAACGCCGTGGCAAAGAGCGACCAGGGTAGCATCGCCGCGAAAACGAGCAGGGGGTAAGGCGCGTCCCCTTCGCTCGGAAGCCGGGCCAGCCCGCCAAAGATGACGGAAAAGACGAGCATGGTCAGGAACGGCCGGATGATGGCCCAGGCCACGCCGATAATCGTCTGCTTGTAGCGCACCGAGATATCGCGCCAGGCCAGGATCAGGAACAGCTCCCGGTAGCGCCACAGATCGCGCCAGTAGTTCTTCTCCGCGCGGCCGGGTTCAAGGACGATGATCGGTTCATTTGCGGTCCGGTCTACTGCTCGTTCGCTCATAACGGCTCACCACCTCGAGCCTTCCACACCTCGACCTGCGCCTCAATCCACGCATACGTCTTCTCAATCCCCTCCCTCAAGTTCGTCCCCGCCTCCCAACCCAGCGACTTGATCTTTGACTTATCGAAGTTCCGCGCGTGGACCCCCACCGGCCCCTCGACGTGCTCGATCTCGATCTCCTTCCCGGAGGCGGCGATCACCGTTTCCACCAGATCATCGACCGTGACGTATTCGTCACCGCCGATGATCGTCGCGCCCTCGAGGTCAGACTGCATCAGCATATAGATCCCCCGTACCGTATCATCGACGTAGGTGTAGGCCCGCACCGCCGTGCCATCGCCCCAGACAGGAATAGTCCCACCATCCTCAGCCATCGCCACCTTGCGGCAGATAGCGGCCGGGGCCTTCTCGCGCCCGCCGCGCCAGGTCCCTTCGGGGCCATAGCAATTCTGAAAGCGAGCCACCCGCACCTCGATCGGATACTGGCGGGCATAGGCCAACGCCATGCGCTCGGCGTAGAGCTTCTCCCAGCCATATTCGTTATCCGGCAGCGCCGGGTAGGCATCGCTTTCATCCAGCGCTGGCTCCCCCGGCTCCATATCCCGGTAAACACAGACCGAGGAGGAGAAGAAATAGCGCCCCACCCCGATCTTGGCCGCCGCGTCGATCACGTTGATATTAATGAGTGCGCTGTTATGCATAATGTTACACTCGGCGGTGTGAATGTAGCCCATGCCGCCCATATCGGCGGCCAATTGGTACACCTCGTTAAACGTTTCTCCATTTCCCAGGTTGAGCGCCTCCCAGCAGTTGTGCGCCTCCCGCAGGTCCAACAGCCGGAACTCGTCGGCCTGGGTGGGCGCGAACTCGTGCTCTTTGATATCGACGCCCCGCACCCAATACCCCTCACGCTTCAACTTCTTCACCAGATGCCCGCCGATAAACCCACCGGCGCCGCACACCAAAGCTCTCTTCATTCCCCCTCCTCATCCTCCTCAATTCTCGATTCTCAATTCTTAATTCTTAATCGGACACAGATTCACACTGATTTTCACAGATCAGAATATATAATCAGCGTTCATCTGCGTTAATCAGCGTCCCTCCTCCTCTCCTTTTCTAGGACACAGATTGGCACAGATGAACACGGATTTTTCTCGCTTTATCTGTGTTTATCTGTGTGCATCTGTGTCCCTCCTCTCCTGGGGACACAGATTGGCGCGGACGATGGACAACGGACGGCGGTCGTCCGTTGTCGGTTGCTCTGGCTACTCCGGTCACGCCTCACCAGCCTGCGCCAGGGCGAAGGCGATCACGCGATCGCTCAACCAGACGCCATGGGCCTGCATACGAGCGATGGCTTCACGCATCGAGAACTCGCAGCCCTCACTTCGGGCGCGAAGCAGGACGCCGATCGAGCCGGTTACGGACAAATCATAGAGCCTGGCCATACGTCGGCCGGCTGCTTCGTCTATACAGACTGTCTCGACGTTCTCGTCCAACGCCAACTGGATCACCGCCGCTTCCCCCTTGTCCAACGTATTAAGCAGCACAGGCGCAATGTTCAGAGGCTGCCTGCCTTTCTCTAG
>DSAR01000200.1 GCA_011046405.1 Chloroflexota bacterium
ATCCAGAGTATGAACGAGGGCATCCTCGTCGAGGATACGAGCGGGCGCATCACCTTTGTCAACACGAGCGCCGCCAAGATGCTGGGATACGGGTCTGAGGAGTTGATCGGCAAGCACTGGAAAACGGCCATATCGAGCGATCACCTGTGGCTCGTCGAGCGAGAAGCAGCCAAGCGCTCTCATGGTATCGCCAGCCGCTACGAAACTGTCCTGTCGACCCGGGATGGCCAGTCGGTGCCCGTCATCGTCAGCGCGCGTCCGCTGTTCAACGAGGGCCAGTTTGCTGGCGTACTGGCCGTCTTTACCGACATCACGGAACTCAAAAAAGCTGAAAAAGCGCTGCGCGAGTCTGAGGCGCGCTATCGCACGATCTCTGATCTGACCTCAGACTTTGCCTATGCCTTCCGCGTCGAGCCGGACGGCACACTGACGCGGGAGTGGACGACCGAGGCCTTTACCCACATCACCGGTTTCAGCCTGGAGGAAATAGACAGGCGGGGTGACTGGACGCGTTTCGTGCCGTCAAGCGATGCGGCGACCGCCCAACAGCCGAGTGAACTGCGCATCATCACCAAAGACGGTGACACCCGCTGGTTGAGCATCCGCAGTCGCCCGGTACGGAACGAGGAACAGGGGCGGATCGTGCGCGTCGTCGGCGCAGCGCAGGACATCACCGACCGCAAGCAGGCGGAGGAAGCGTTCATCCGCCGCAACAGGGAACTGACGGCGCTCAACGCCATCGCCACGATACTCAATCAACACCTCGACCCGCAAAAGGCTTTGAACGCAACAGTGGATCGCATTCTAGAGATGGTCGAGGCAAGCGCCGGTTGGATTCAACTGCTGGACGAGGAAACGCACACGCTCAGGCTGATCGCCTATCGTGGGTTTTCGTCCCAGGCGCTCACGGCGATACGAAGCATAACGCTGAACACCGACGCCAGCGCAATCGCCCACATGGGAGAAGACGGAATCCTGGATCAGGTCGCGCGATTGACCGAGAACGTCCGATTGAAAGACCTGGACGCCTGTACCCACATCCCCATCAAGGCCAAGGAAAGAGTGCTGGGTATATTGGGCATCTTTTCTAAACAGCCCTGCCGTATCGGCCCACAAAAGCAGCAACTGCTGACGGCCATCGCCCACCAGATCGGAACGGCCATCGAAAACATGCAACTGGCCGAAGAGGCGTCGGAGATAGAAATCCTGCGCGAACTGAGCCGCCTGCGGTCCGAGTTGGTCGCCAACGTCTCCCACGAACTGCGGACCCCCCTGGGGCTGATAAAGTTCTTTGTCACCTCCCTGTTGATGGAGGACGCCAATTTCGACTGGGACACGCGATTGAAATTCCTGCGGGGAATCGACGAGGAGGCGGACAGGCTCGAGATCATCGTCGATAATCTGCTGGATATATCTCGGGTGGAGAGCGGGCGCCTGCGATTGGACAAACGTCCGACGAACGTGAATCAATTGGTCAAAGAGATCGTCGAATCCATGCGCATTGAATTGGAACTGGATCCCCTGTTTACACGCCATCACCTGGCATACGATTTTCCGCCAACACCCCTGATCGCCTCCATAGACGCCAGGCGCATCGAGCAGGTGTTGCGCAATCTCCTGAGCAACGCCGTCAAGTACTCGCCGGAGGGCGGAAAGATCACTGTTCAGGGCCATGGCAATCAGAATCAGATCATCATCTGGGTCAACGACCAGGGCGTGGGCATCCCACCTCAGGACCTGGAGCGCGTCTTCGAACGATTTTATCGCGTCGAAAACGAGGTCACCCAACAGACGAGGGGGGCCGGCCTGGGGTTGGCCGTGTGCCGGGGGATCATCGAAGCCCATCGTGGCCACATCTGGGCTGACAGCGTCCACGGTGAGGGAAGCGTGTTCTACTTTACAATTCCCATCGACCTGTCAGCACCCTAACCCAGACAGAGCCGGAATCAAAAGGAATTAGCGATAGCAAATTCTTGCTAACTGTGCAAGAATCCTATAGGTTAGGCCCTAACCCAGGCAGAGCCGGAACCAAAAGGAATTAGTGATAGCAAATTCTTGCCCAACGCGCAAGGATTCTATTGGGTTAGGCCCTAGCAGGTTGCGGTGCGTTGGCGTAAGCGCATGAAGTATCTGGTATGATGTAGGAGGGAAAAATGCACAAGGGAAAAGTGCGTATCCTGGTCGTGGACGATGAGCCCCGGTACATTTGGGGCACCAAGGTCAACCTGGAGGCCAGGGGGTACGACGTACTCACCGCACAGAACGGGGAGACGGCCATCGAAATAGCCGCCAGCGAAGAGCCCGACCTGGTCATACTGGACATCAAGATGCCGGGGATGAGCGGTTGGCAGGTTTGCGAGCAAATCCGCGAGTTTTCGGCCGTGCCGATCATCATGCTCACGGCCCTGGCAGAAGACGCCGACAAGGTAAAGGGGTTAGAGATAGGGGCCGACGATTACGTCACCAAGCCCTTTAGCACCGCCGAACTTTTAGCCAGGATACAGGCCATCCTGCGACGCATCGAGTTATCCGAGCGGCAGGACGCGAGTCCCATCTTCGAGGCCGGCGACCTGTCCATCGATTTTGCCAGACACCTGGTGTTCATTCGCCAGCAAGAAATAAATCTCCCGCCCACCGAGTATCGTCTGCTCTGCGAATTGGTCAAGCATCCCGGCAAAGTGTTGGTACCAGACTATCTCCTGGAAAAGGTGTGGGGCATCGGATACGAAGGGGAAAACAACCTGCTGCGACAGACGATCTACCGCTTGCGCCAGAAAATCGAGCCCGACCCGCGCAACCCTCGATACGTCAAAACCCGCCGTGGCATCGGCTACACCTTTGCTTCGAGTGAATAACTTAGATTTCTGGTAACTACTCAGGCCAGCCCCTTGCTGCGATGGAGAGTGGGGGGCCCCCGCCCATCCGTTCATCCACCACTGCTGCCCACCAGATCAACCTGACGATGGGACAAAAGTGCGTCGCACCTGAATAGATATTTTGTAACGCAACTGTCATGTTCGATGTCTCGTTTATAACGCGACTGAGACATTCCCATGGTATACTGGAAAGTAATTATTGGACGAAATGATCCGCAGCATCTGGATGGTAGCATACCGCAGGACAGGCGAGGAAGATATGAAAAGTGGGGCTATGGATCTAAGGGGAAAAAGGATCATCGTCCTCAGTGATAACGACGAGCTTGCCCAGGCGATAGAATTGAGCCTAAGTCATTGTCTAGCGCTGAAAATTACGAGAATTCCATCCAGTTTACCAGAATCAAAGGAAAGAGACAGCAATAGGGACGAATTTGACATGATCGTACTGGCAACCAGCCTGCCCACCAGCGAACCGGTCGTGATGCTCGCCCAGGCTGCGCTGACACAACAGATCGGGCGCGTTCCACTGCTGATCGTTTCCGACAGACCGTTCGATCCTGACATGCATCATCAATTCTTTCACCTGGATTTTCCCATGAACGCCCACGCGTTGCGTGACAAGATCAGGGAAATCCTGCACCTGCAAATGAGCCAGGCGATCAATCAACTGCCGACGAAATAAAGCACGTATATCTGTAACACATATCATAACGCGACGTAACGCGACGTAACGCGAAACGAAGCACGTAAACTCTGGGGCGGCAAACTTCAAAAGGAAAGAAAAAAAAATGAACACGGAACACACTTTAGAAAAACAAAATAAGGACGAACAAGAACGGAAACGCAAGCGCTACCTGGCCATCGGCGCCGCGGTGCTCGTGCTGGCGCTCGTCGCCGGCGG
>DSAR01000190.1 GCA_011046405.1 Chloroflexota bacterium
TATACGGCGTCGGCGCGGCGGCGATTTTGATCTTTATGACCCTCCTGTGGCTCGTCAGCCTGGCGCTCGAGAATTCCAGCATCGTCGATATTTTCTGGGGGCCGGGATTCGTGATGAGCGCGTGGATCTATTTCGCCCTGACGCCAGAGGGCTTCCCCGCCCGCAAGTGGCTGCTTTGCGCCCTGGTCACCATCTGGGGCTTTCGGCTGGGCGGGTACATCCTGTGGCGCAACTGGGGCAAGCCGGAGGATTTCCGCTACCAGAAGTGGCGCGAGGAAGCGGGGCCGGCCTGGTGGTGGCGGAGCTTTTTCAAGGTCTTTTTCCTCCAAGGGGCGTTGATGTGGGTCATCTCCGCCCCACTGCTGGCGGCCCAGATCAGCCCCACGCCAGCCCGGCTGACGTGGCTCGATTTCGCCGCGGTCTTCGTCTGGCTGGTGGGCTTCTTCTTCGAGGCGGTCGGCGATTTCCAGATGGCTCGCTTCAAGGCGGACCCGGCTAACAAAGGCAAGGTGCTCGATTGGGGGGTGTGGCGCTACACCCGGCATCCCAACTACTTTGGCGATGCGACCCAGTGGTGGGGCTACTACCTGATTGCGCTGACCGCTGGTGGCTACTGGACGATCTTCAGCCCCATCATCATGACCGTGCTGCTGTTGCGCGTCTCGGGCGTGGCCCTGCTGGAAAAAGCGCTCAAGGAGACCAAGCCCAAGTACAAGGACTACGTCGAATCGACCAGCCCCTTCGTCCCCTGGCTCCCCAAGAAACGCGGATGAGAAAAAAAAGCCGTGAGGTGATCGAAGAGTTACGCATCATGTTTACCGGTCGGGCCCATCTGCTCGACTCGATCCTGCCGCCCTTCGTTTTTTTGATTGCTTACACAGTGTGGGGATTCTCTCCGGCGCTGTGGGCGTCCCTGGCCCTGGCTGGATTGTTCGTGCTGTTCCGTTTACTTAGAGGGCACGCTTTGATCTACGCCCTGGGCGGCGCAGGCGGCGCGCTCGTCGCCGTCGCTGTCGCCTGGCTGCTCGGCCGGGCCGAGGGCTTCTTTCTGCCCGGTATTATCACGGGATTGGTCACGGTCGTGCTATGCCTCGCGAGCGTCGTCGCCGGGCGGCCCCTGGTCGCCTGGACGAGCCGCCTGGCCCGCCGGTGGCCGCTGGATTGGTACTGGCACCCTAAAGTGCGCCCGGCCTACACCGAGGTGACCGTTGCCTGGACGATTTATTTCACCGTCCGCCTGTTACTCCAGGTCTTCCTGTTCCGGGAGGCCCAGGCCGAGGCCTTGGCTATCCTGCAGATTCTCCTGGGATGGCCGGCGACAATTTTGTTGCTCGTTGCCAGCTACGTCTATGGGACGTGGCGTCTGAAGAAACTGGGCGGTCCCAGCGTCGAGGAGTTCAAGAACGACGCGCCGCCGCCATGGGAAGGGCAGCAGCGGGGTTTTTGATAGAGACCAATAATCGCGAACCGTGCACGCGCCGATGGGGTTATATTATAATAGGGCGGAGGGTGCTTTGGCCCAATCGTCAAGTGAACGAGATTCTACAAATCCCCTGCTCGTGGAGGGGCTGACGTTCCGCTACCGCGCGCGGACCGAGTCGGCGCTCCGCGATGTGTCGCTGGCGTTGGCGCCGGGCGAGATTCTCCTCGTCGCCGGGTCCAGCGGGTGCGGCAAGACGACGCTGATCCGCTGCATCAACGGGCTGGCGCCGCGCAGTTACAAAGGCGAGTTGGAGGGGCGCGTGCTGCTCCACGGCCAGGAGGTCACAGAATATCCCCTGTCGCGCATCTCCCAGATCGTGGGCACCGTCTTGCAGGATCCCGAGCGCCAGATTCTGGGCACGCGGGTGGCGGCCGAGGTAGCCTTCGGCCTGGAGAACCTGGGCCTGCCCCGGACAGAGATCCGGCAGCGGGTCGACGAGGCCCTGGCGCACCTACGCATCGCTCACCTGGCGAACCGGAAGACCTTCCTGCTTTCGGGGGGCGAAAAGCAAAAGGTCGCCCTGGCGGGCGTGCTGGCGATGCGGCCCAGTCTCCTCCTGCTCGACGAGCCGTTGGCCAGCCTCGATCCGGCCAGTGCCCAGGAGGCCTTGGCCCTTTTCCGCCGCCTGGCCGACGAGGGCATCAGTCTCTTGCTCGTCGAGCACCGGGTCGAGGATGCCCTGAGCATTCACCCCGACCGGGTGCTCTTCATGCAGGAGGGGCGGGCGGTCTATCACGGCCCGCCGGAAGATATGATGGACGTGGTGGACTACCGGCAGGTGAAGCTGCCCGCGCCCGTCGTGATCCGCCGGGCGGCCGACGATCCGCCGCCGACCTTCCAGCCGGTCATTCAGCCGAACGGGCGCGAGCCCCTGGTCACGTTCGAGAACGTCTCCTTTGCCTACGAGGAGGACGGCCCTCAGATTCTCCACGACGTCGACCTGACGATCCGCCAGGGAGACGTCATCGCGTTCCTGGGACCCAACGGGGCCGGCAAGACCACGTTGATCAAGCACGCCATCGGCCTGCTGAAGCCACGCCGGGGCCGAGTCCTGGTCGAGGGGCGTGATACACGGGAGATGAGCGTGGCCCAGGTCGCCCACACGCTGGGGTACGTTTTCCAGAGTCCCAGCCACATGCTCTTTGCGCCGACGGTGCGCGAGGAACTGGCCTTCGGCCCACAGAATCTGGGTTATGACCGGGGGGTCGTTTCGGCGGGCGTGGCTAACGCGGTGAAGATCGTGAACCTGAATGGCCTGGAGGATTACCCGCCGTTGGCTCTCTCTTTTGGCCAGCAGAAGCGGGTCAGCATCGCCGCCATCCTGGCGATGCGGTCCAAGATCCTGGTGATGGACGAACCGACGGCCGGGCAGGACTACTGGAACTACATGGCCTTCATGGATGCCATCCTCCAGATGAGGGGTTTTGAAGCGGTGCTCTTCATCACCCACGACCTGGACCTGGCGATCTCTTACGCCAGCCGGGTCATCCTGCTGAACGACGGCCGGATCGCCGGTAGTGGCCCGCCGGCCGAGGTGCTGACTGACCTGGATCTCCTGCGCCAATGTCGGTTGGTGCCGACCTCGCTGCTGGAGGCCAATTTGGCGTACCTGCCGGAAACGGGGCGCTTTATGTCGGCCGAGGCGTTGGCCCACTTTGATTCATAGGAAAGGAGGGGCTTATGGCGTAAGTTGAAATGCTCCTGTATCCCGAGGGGTAAAGCATCAGTTCCATTATGATCGGCATAGGTGTGTGAAGGAGGAAATCAAATGGATCGCAAACTGCTTAACATAATCATTGCCTTGATCGCCGTTCTCGTTATCTTCGTGCTCGTCTCGCTCGTCGGCGGCGCGATCAACGAGAATCTCCAATTGCAAGAGGTCGGCCTGTTGCGTTTCGTCTTTACAGGCATTGGTCTGATCCTCGTCTTCGTCGTCTATTGGCTGACGCGCGGCAGCGGGGCCTGGGACGTGGGGACGCGGGAGGTGGTTTACATGGCTATCGGTGCGGCGCTGTACGCCGTCTTTTCATATCTCTTCAATGGCACCGTCTTCACCGTGCCCTCGGTCAGCCAGGTGGCGCTCCGCCCGGCTATTGCCATCCCGATGTTCTTCGGTTATGCTTTCGGGCCGACGGTGGGCTTTTTCACCGGTGCGGTGGGCAATATGTTCGGCGACGCGCTGACCGGTTTTGGACTCTCGCCCCAGTGGAGCGTGGGCAATGGCCTGGTCGGCATGGTGGCGGGTATGGCGCTCCTGTTTCCGGATAAGAAGAAGAGTATGAACA
>DSAR01000043.1 GCA_011046405.1 Chloroflexota bacterium
GCCGCTCTCGCTGCCGCCGGCAGCGCGCCGCGTGGTCGTCAGCGCTTGGATCCCGGCGTCCGAGTGACTACCGTGGTCGCGCTGCCAGGCGGGGGCGCGGCCGCTGTGTTGGTCAAAGATGTGTACACCGCGTCCCTGGCAGCCTACGATGTAGGAGTCGGGGCCCAGCTTTGGGAACGCACCTTCGACCAGCCCATCACCGCCCTGGCGGCCGATCGCGAGCAGCCGATCTTGATCGCTGGCGTGGGATACGAGGGGCAGTTGTGCATCTTGAGCGCCGAAACCGGCCAGGATTTGGCGCCCAGCCAGACCCTCAAAGCGGTCATCAATGGCTTGGCCGTCGCTCAGGGGCGCACCGTTGCCGCCGCCACTCAGGATGGGCAATTGGCGCTTGTCCGGTATCTACCGGAGGAGGGATTCGACTTATGAAACTTGCCATCGGCGAAACTGTCCTGCTGGGAGAGACCCGGTATCAGGTTCACAATCTGTTGGGGCGCGGTGCTGTGTCCGACGTTTACCTGGCCACAATGGTTCAAGCGCCGGAAGTCGAGGTGGTCATCAAGCTCATCCGCGAGGACGAGGCGCTGAACCCGCTTAACGTCGCTGGCTTGCGGCGCGAGGCCGAGGCGCTCGAAATTCTGAATCGGGCCGAGGACCCTCAATGGTCGCACGTGGCCGGGCCGGTCGCCCGCCTGCAGCGAGCCCGGGAGACGGCTCTCGACCGCCGGGTGATCACTATGCTCGACAGCGGCGAGCAACCGCCAGGCCATCCGTTCGTCGTTCAGGAAAAGGCGCCCCCACCCTTTGAGCGTTTTGCGGTGAACAACCGCTCCGATGAACAGCGCCTACTGGCTGTGGCTTTGGCCATCGCCGAGGTCATCGCTCTGGCTCACCAGCATGACCTGGCGCTCACGGATTTCGAGCCCAACACCAAGTGGGATCGCATCTGCCTGCGCTGGTTGGATGGGGATGCGGCAGACCGTTTCGAGCTCAAGATCATTGACTGGAACGTGACCGGCGGCCCAGAAGATGCAGCGCAAGACTTGTTCTATTTCGGTCTTCACCTGTACCATTTTTTCTTTGGCCACCATCTGACGTTGAGTCAGGACGACCGCCCACCGGCTAATTTGAGCGTGGTTACTCCAGGGTGGGATCAGATCACCGAGGGCAGCCGTCAGATCTTGCAGCGGTTGCTGCACCGGGATGCAAGTCGGCGTTACCCGCAGGCCGCTGCTATGGTCGCCGATCTGACCTGGTGGTTGGAGACGCTGCGCATCGCCGACGCCCCCAATGGTCTGGCCCGTCTCCAGGACCGGCTCTGGCAGGTCAAACCCCAGGGCCGTGACGACCGGGTAGCAGCCGTGGCCGATCTGGCGCTCGATCTCGATCCGCCGCCGGAGGTGCGTCAGGCGTTCGAACTCTGGCGGCAGCAGGCCCGCGAAGGGCTGCAAAAGGAAATCTGGCTGCCCATCGCCCGCGCTCGCGCTACCCTGCTCACCGGCGCCTACGCCAAAGCCGCAGCCGAGTTTCAACAGCAGATGGGCAACCTGCCCAAAGAGGGTGAACCGGCTCGTCTGGCGCGGCTCTTTGTCCGCCTGGCCGGGGCCGGCGAGCGGCTCAAGCAACTCCACCAGGGACAGGACATACGCGCCACTCCAGCCTGGGAAGCGCTGACCCAGGCCGTAGGCGCGCTGGCGGAGCGCCGCTGGGGGCCGGCCCAGAGCGCCCTCCTGGAAGCGACCCGCCACCAGCCCGAAGCGTCTGCCTGGCAGCCCGTCGCCGACCTGCTCGACATGGCCCAGGCCGGTTTGCTGGTGGAGGAGGCCCGCGATCTCGTCACTAGAGCCGCCCCGCGCTGGGCCGACGCCGACCGGGCCGAGTGGGTGGAGGTCGAACGGGAACAGATCGCGCTGCTGGAACAGGCGGTAGAGCAGCTTCGAGAGGCGCATCGTCTGGCGCCCCTGGAGCCGGACTTGGAGGAATATCTGCAGAACGAGCAGTCCCGCCTCAAGCGCCGGCAGAGCCTGCTGACGCGCTACGAGGACGCCGACAGGCTCGTCGCCGAGAGCCGGGAGGCGCTTCGACGCGGTAGCCAGGCCGAGACGAGCGAGGACTATGTCGAGGCCAGCCGCCAGTTCGGCGCCGCGGTCGAAAAGCTGCGCTCAGCCCTGGGGGAACTGCAGGCTATCCTGCCCCAAGACCCATCTCAACACCGGGCACGCCTGCTCCAGGACCGCCTGCAGCCTCGCATCGCGGAGGCCGAGGCGCGCTTCCAGGCGTCCAGCCAGCGGGCAGAGACCACCCGCGCGGCCCGCCAGGCGCGGGAAGAGGCCCAAGCGTTGATTGCACGGCGCGCTTATGGCGATGCACTCCCCTATGCCCGGCGCGCGGCCGACCTGCTCCCCGATTGGGAGGAGGCGCAGGAGACGCTGGCTTACGCCCAGGCCGCCGCCCGGTTGGAGCGGCAGGCCCGGGGCTACCAGGAGACAGCACAGCAGTATATCCAGATCCGCAACCTGGACGACGCTGGACGATTGGTGCAACAGACCCTCGAATGGGACGGCAAGCCGTTGAGAGACCTGCCTGGCGGGGAGGGATTGGATCAGTTCGTCGGCGATCAGATCTTCCAACTACATACAGATTTGGGCCAGTCTCTCAAGGGACAGCAAGACCTGACCCGACAGATCAGAGAGGTGCACCAAGCGATTCAAAATGATCTGGCGCGGGGTGATTATACCGCCGTCATCGGTCACGTGGATCGCCTGGAAAAGCTGCTGCTGGCTCACGACCTACCTCTCTCGGAACAAGAGACGGCCTGGCGAGGCCAGACTCAACAGCGTCTGGACGCACTGCGCCGGGCCGAAGAGGCCGACATTCGCTCCCTCACCTTTGACCAGATTCAGGCTGCTCTGGAAGAACTGTCCGGTGACCCCAGTGAGAGGGCCGGCCGACTGCGCCAGCAGTTGGGCGATGCCTGGCGCCGCCGGGTCGAAGAGTTGGCCGATCTGGGGGCAGCCCGCGACCGCTTGCGGGAGGGCAGCCGTCTTTTCCAGGGCCTGGCGGCAGCCGATGCGCTGACCGGTATGCTCGCACGGTTCGAAACGGGTTTGAACGTCGTCAGAGAATTGGCGATTGGGGAGTGGGCCTTTCCGGTCTGGTTGGACGATCGGGACGCCGGCGCCACGCTGCGCCGCCTGGATTCGAACCTGGCCACGCTGACCGGCAGCGCGAGCTGGCCCACCCTGCGGGAACAGGCCCGGGCGTGGCGCGACCGACTGATTGGCTACATCGAGAGCTATGGCAAGGGGCAAATGCAGCGTGCCTTCGACCACAGCAGGAACGGCCAGTTTGCACAGGCGCTCGAGATCGCCCAGCGGCTCTTGGACATTGCGCCGGAGAACCTCTGCCCGCCGATGTGGAAGGAGGTGGAAGATTACGTCGCCGCTCTTCAGGCCCGCGACCAGGTGGATCAGGCACTGAGATCCCTGACCGGGCGTCTCGTCGCTGGTGAGCGTTCGTTCCGTGAGGCGGCCGAGGATGCTCGACGCGCTGCGGATCGTTTGCTCGATCATCCGACGGTGCCGGTTCAGGCCTTGCGTGACCTGGTCGCCGACATGGAGCAGGCGGCGGCTATGGAACAAGCGCTTCAGAATGTGCCAACGCCGGACACCTACGCGATCCTGATTCACACCCGCCGGCGATTGGCCGAGGAACCCCTGGCTGCCCTTCAAAGCCGCGCTGACC
>DSAR01000531.1 GCA_011046405.1 Chloroflexota bacterium
CCTCCAGCGCGGCTGGGGTAGCCACTACGGTTCCGACGGCTCCAACGTCAAGACCCGCATGGAACGGGCGGGCTACTACCCGGTGCGATGGTCAGAATGCTGGGCCCAGACCCAATCCCCCCAAAAAGCCATCGACTTCTGGATGGACGAGGTCCCGCCCAACGATCCTCACCGGCGGACGATCCTCAGCACGTGGCTGACCGAGGTCGGCGTGGGCGTGGTCGATCCGGAGTGGGGCTATTACATCTTTGCCAATTTCGGGCAACCCCGGGAGTGAAGATGAATATGAACAGCTATAGACACCCCTGCGCCAGGATAGGCGTTTTGATCGGCTGTCTGCTCGCTTCGACGATCGTGACCGCTTGCCAGACCCGGGTCGTGCAGGCGCCGGAGGAACCGACGACGACGCCGATGTCGCACACTGCAGCCCCTGTCACGCCAGAGCCCACGGCATCATCCGATCTATTGGAGACCATGCCCGACGCGACAGATCCCACGGCATCAGCCGCAGCATCGGCCGTGGCGCCCGTCTCTCCACCCCAGCCATCCAACGTGACCGTGCACGCCGTCCAGCCCGGCGACACGCTACTGGGCATCGCCTCGGCCTACGACGTACCCATGGCGGCCATTCAATTGCAGAATCAGATGGGCGCGTCCACCGTCGTGCAGGTGGGCCAAACCCTGGAAATCCCCTCCCGAGACGCCTGGGAAGGCGCATCCCGCTTCTGGGCCGTGCACGTGGTGGCGACAGGCGAGACCCTTTCAGGCATCGCCCAGGCATACAGGTTGAGCGTCCAGGCCATCCAACAGGTCAACGACCTGACCGACGCCGACCTGATCGTGTTGGGCCAGGAACTGGTCCTGCCCCTCGATGCGCCGTCGATCGGCCAGGCACCCGATCCGCCAGCGACCGCGACGACTCAACCCGAACCCACAACGACGCCGGTCCCTACGCCAACCGTCATCACAGGCAGCGTCGCTCCGCCGCCGGCGACGCCACCCGCCGCCCCGCCGCCAGATGACGTGAGCGCCTGGCCTCGCGAGACGGTGCGCCTGATTAACGTGGTCCGAGAGCAACATGGCCTGCCGCCGCTGATCTACAACGAAACGTTGGCCCAGGCCGCCCAGGGCCAGGCCAACGATTGCGCCCACCGGGGATGGTGCAGCCACACCGGTTCTGATGGGTCCAACATCAAGACCCGCATCCTGCGCACTGGCTACGATCCGGCCAGTTGGGCCGAGTGCTGGGCTCAACGGAAGACGCCCCAGGGGGCCGTGGACATCTGGATGGACGAGGTCCCGCCCAACGATCCCCACCGTCGGACGCTGCTCACCACGTGGCTTTCGGAAATTGGCGTGGGCATCGCCAAGACGGACTGGGGGTATTATTTTATCGCTGTTTTTGGGCGACCGGGTTGAGAGGTGATCTTTTCTCTCTTGGGACTGATCTACAAGTTCACGCGGAACAGCATAGGCCCGATGATCGGCTGGACGCTGATCAACGGCATGGTGTGGGCTTTTGCGGAACTTCTATGGGTATGAGGCCTTCGCTCAACCGTTTGGCGCGTGAGCCCGCGTCACGTCCCCCACGGCGAACGTGTGAAGCTCACCATCGGGCGCGCGCAACAGCAGCGCGCCGTTCTCATTCACGGCCTCGGCCAGGCCGGTGAAGGCACCCTCGGCCGTGGCGACTTGCACCCGCTCCCCCAACGTCGCCAGCCGCGCCGACCACTCGACGTGGGGGCTTTCGCCGGCGCGCAACCGCTCGTAGCGGACCTCGATCCCGTTCAACATCGCCGCGACCAGGGCTTCCCGGTCGGTCTCGCGCCCGGTCTCCGCCAGGACGCTGGTGGCGTTGGGCGCCAGCCCGGGCAACACGTCGGGCTCGACGTTGACGTTGATCCCCACCCCAACGACGACGAAATCGAGTCGCTGGCCAGTGAAACCAGTCTCAGTCAGCACGCCCGCCAGCTTTCGCCAACCGTGAGGATGTTGGTCGATCTCAGCAACCGGCTCAGCAACCGGCTCAGCAACCGGCTCAGCAACCGGCTCAGCAACCGGCTCAGCGACCGGGACGATGAGATCGTTGGGCCATTTGAGAGCGACGTCCAAACCCGCCACGCCGGTCACTGCGTCGGCGGCCGCCAGCGAACAGATCATCGTTAACCACGGGGCTTGAATGGCCTGGGAGTCGGACCTGTAGTCGGGCCGGAAAAGCACGGAGACCAACACGCAGGAACCGGGAGGGGCGAGCCAGCGACGCTTCATCCGCCCTCGTCCGGCCGTCTGATCATCGGTCAGCACCACCGTTCCCTCTGGCGCCCCCTGACCGGCCAGTTCCTTGGCGACGTCGTTGGTCGAGCCGGTCTGGGGCTGCACGATCAGATTTCGCCCAAAGGTTTGGGTCCCCAACCGCGCCTTGATCCGAGCGGCATCGAGAGATGTCATCGTTTACCTCACTTTCCGGCACCCTCTTTCGCCTGCACTCATTCGCACCCATCGCTGCATGGAGGCAATGTTCTTCAGACGCCAGCCTCGTTACCTCGACAAGGGCATACTGGTTCTCTGGGATTACGCATAGCGTCAGCCGTGTTCGGCTCGGATTGCCAAATCCGGGCCACATGGGGGGGACACGATGACGCCGCGTCACTAAAGACGGAGATTTGGCAATCCCCTTGGAGCGGAACCCTGCAAAATCCTGGGGAGCCAAAAAAAGAAACACACCCCGGCTGGCAGGATGTGTTTCAAAAGCAACTCCCTTTCCCCATCTGCCGTCTACGGCCTACCGTCTAGCACCCCTACTCTCCCCCCGCCACCGTCAACGTCGTCGGCGACTGCTCTCCGACCGTCGCGGGATTGTAGTAGTCATACGCTGTGCTCGCCGGTGTCTGCGCTTTGAGCGGGAACTTGGCCCGCAAACGGTAGCTGAACTCGAGCGGCTGCCCGGCAGTGAGGTCCGAAACGTAGATGATGATCTGCCGTCCGGTCAGCTCGTACCGCTCGATTCTGGCATATGCATAGTCTTCGGGCGTGTCCTGGTAACGCGCGACCAGCCGCGCCAGGTCCTCCGTCTCCACGCTGAAGCCCGGCGGCAAACCGAGGTCCACAATCGCAGAGCGCGCCACGCCCTCGTTGAGCGTGACGACGACATCCACACCGACCGTATCGTTGACCGCCAACTCGGCGCGGTCGTAGGTCACGTCGATGGTGACGAGTTCTTCGGCGCTCAACAGTTCCGGGTAGAACGGCAGTTTGTCCCACGGCAGGTAGTAGCTACCCGCGACCTGGTACATCAGATTGCCCTTACCGTTCAAGGCAATGTCAACCAGGCTCCCGTGGCCCGGCGGCACGTCGTCGAAGACGAGCATCTGCACCACATCGAAGTTCTCCGGTGTGACGGACGCCGTCTTGGCCTGCCCGCCGTTGAGCGTGACGGTGACGCTCGCATCCACATCCTCCGCGCCGGATTTGACGCTGGCGATGAGCGCCTTGAGCGTGAGCACGGTCGCCGAGGTGGTGTCCCAGGTGCCGAAGCTGTCCTTGTTGCGCACCAGGTACGTGAGCGCGTCGTTCGCCAGGTCGGTATGTTTGCCCGCGCGGATAAAGGCCAGCGCCGCCAACGCCGTCGCTTCGAGTTGCGCGCTGTTGCCGGAGCCGCCCATATATGTGTAACCGCCCGCTTCCCAATAAGCCGCGCCGCCGTCATCTTTTGACATGTCCGCCAGACGATCCAA
>DSAR01000568.1 GCA_011046405.1 Chloroflexota bacterium
ACAATCTTGTTCGTGCTGGTCATTTCGATAACCATTCCAACACTGCATTCCACAGGTTCGACGACAGCCATACCGATCGAATTCTCCTTGCCCATCCCCGAGGCAGACGTGGAGGACTGGAACGCCCTCGTCGGCGTGGGTACGATGTTTCACTACCCACCGGGCTGGCAAGGTCGGCCCTATCAGGCCCAAGGCGGCGTTCGTGATGGCGCGACGTACGAATTCCTCCGATCGGACGAGCGCGGTCTCGTGACGCGGATCGACGTTTTGGAGATCGTGAACCCCGACACCGGCGCAGTGGCGATGGCATCGGAAGTGTCTTATTGGCAACAACAAGGCCCCAGACGCGGCTATCGTCTGGAACAGGTCACGGTGCAGGGTCACCCTGCCTGGTGGATAAGTGGCGGGGCTACAGATGGCGTCGCAAGCGCCAATGTGACCGACGTTGTGTGGATAGACGAAGGTGAACGGGTGTATCGCTTCCGGCTGCGCTGTCAGGCTGAGGCGAGGCAAGAGAGCGAGCAAGTTTTGCGCCGGATGCTTTCTGCGCTGGAAGTGACGGTTGTGGACTGGAGCCGCGCGGCAACGCCGCCGCCTTCGTTGTCCGGTGAAGAGACAACAGGTGAGGTGAAGATTGCTCCTGCTGCACTCACCGGTGTACCCTACAATCGTGGCGGGGCGCACGCCTATGCGGAGACCTACTATAGCGTGCAAAACAACGACGATGCTTGCTACCTGTGGTACAATGGGAGCACGCTGGATTGTACGTACCACGACGGGAATTGGGGCGTGGATGGCGCGCATTTTGTGAACCGGGCGGTGCACGCCGGAGGGCGGCCTATTCCAGGACTGTGGGACGGTGCGGCCCTGCGGGTGGCCGACCTGCGGGACTGGTTGCAGAGCGATGGGTGGACGAGTGTGGCGGCATCCCAGGCGGCGGTAGGTGACGTGGCGATTATGGGGCCGTTCGACGATCCCTGCTGGGTGGGGCTGGTGGTGGGCACGGGAAGCGACCCGACGCTGGCGACGCATTCGGACGAATACTGGTTATCGGCGAGCCAGCTCTACTGTTATTCCGGTAGACAACCGACCTACGAGAAGACGTACTTGCAGGCCGATGTTGAGTTCGCAGTGCATCTACCGTTGGTGTTGCACAACTGGCCGCCGCCACTACCAAAGCTACATACTGGCATACACTTAGGTAACCGCGTTAGCGACTGGACAGAGGATATGCTTCAACCAGTAGATGGAGACAAGGGCGGCAGTTGGCCCAAGGCGGTGGTCGCGTTGAGCGATCAGGTCTGGCAAGTCGAGAGGGACCCCACATCGCCATGCGCAATTACTGGTGCGTCTCCACGTTCTGACCGCCCCATTGTGTACGATTACCTGAGACGTGCAGCACAAAATGGCGTGCGGGTCATCGTGCGCATCCATCCATCGCCGGGAAACTTTAGAGACTGGGACCGGGAAGGGGAGAATTATCCAGATCATCACTTACTCACCGGGACTGCGCCTGTTGGGGGACATTATTGCTACGATCCTATCCCGGACGATGGTAAATGGAGTGCCCCCGAGTACTATCGAGCGATCAAAGACGTAGCCGATGAAATGGGATACATTCACGCCTCCAACATCGCCGATGGTTGGTCTGAAGTGGGCTTTGAACCGGCCAACGAGCCAAATATAGAGTGGTATAATCGCGATACCGATCCAGCGATAGACAATCCCACAGCGTGGAGTGAGATGGATGACTACTTCTCTGCTCTGTACACGTACGTTCACAATAACTATCCTGGTATCAATATCTTCACACCCCCTATGGCACAAGGAGCTTATGCTGAAGGCATTGAGTGGAGCGATGAGTGCACCAAGAGAGAGCTTAGTGACGGGAGCATCGGGTACAATCACATGCGGGTCACCTACGAGACCCACAACGACGGCTATACCTGGCACAACTATTGGAACCAGGGGCGCGAGTCCGCTCTGAAGTGTCAAGAAGGCGGAGGACACGTGTACAGCGCATTTCCGCTCTGGCTGCAAATGAAAGTACTGTATAGCGATGCTTACATCACCGAGGCCGATTTGTATTCCCAGTGCCAACTGACGGGCAATCCACTTCAGTGGAAAGAGGCTAGTGAGGATTTAACGGGATCACCGGAAGAGACAACACAATCGTTATTGTCTTTCTCCAGTCAAAACGTTTGGCTGACGGACGCCAACGTGTTCTGGCTACTCGCTGACAATACTGGCTACAGCAAAACGCCCGGCGAGTGTAATGGCGTAACGGATCCTAGACTCTTACGTGAGCATGATTGGCACGAAGCATACGACGAGGATGATCGGGACCCACCGTTTGGCAAACCATTCCGGAAATGGTTCACCACTTGGTGGCCGCAAGCAAACTAAAGGAAGGTGAAAAATGAATCCCAAAATGAGAGTGCATTGGATGATTCTTGTTTTACTGGCCTCTATACTTCCAACAAGTGGATGTGGCACAGGAGAGCGAGCAGAAGCACTTTTCGAACCGACGCCTACACCAGGCCGGGTGCGTATAGGTACACCAGTCGAAATCACGATTGACGAGTCAGTCGGTTGCTTCTACGGACGTGCTATAGAGAACGATGTACTGATTGGGCAGGCCAGGCAAGCAAACGATCTCCAACCTGTGGTGGTCAACTTGACAACAGGGGAAGCAAATCGGTTAGACGTTGAAGGAATCCGCTTATCCACTGAAGCTGTGCGTTATGTGGCCCAGGTACGAGACATAGAACCTCGTGCAAATCTTGCCGAATTGTTGGTACATGACCTGTCAGAGGGAAAGATACTGACAGTGGCGGCGGGACAGTTGAGGCGACCCTATATATTTGATAATGTTGTGGTTTGGGAAGAGTATAGTGGTGGTGGGCGCAACATCTATGGATATGATTTATCCCAGAAACGACACTTTACGGTTGCAGAGGGAAAAGGTAGTAGAATAGATCCACAGACAGATGGCACTTGGGTAGTATATCTATTCCAAGACCCTGAAGAACAGCCTTTGCACACGTTGCGCGCTCATCATATACCAACCGGTAAGGACTTTGAAATTGGCTTAATGCCAATAAACCCGGGGGATTATCCGCCCGGCCGGTTCAGAATCAGTAGTAACCGAATCGCCTGGATCGGCATAAAGCGGGGCGAGATTCATCTCTATGGCCTGGAAACACGTACAGACGAGGTGATATTCAAGGATGAAAGAGTCTACGCGGTACTGGGCAGCCTAGATATGGAAGACAACCTGCTCATATGGGGAGGGACTGAGCAGGGGAAGGTCGGATATGACCTGGTTCACCACCAGATGTTTGATATCCCCGACATACCGGAGGAAGTGCGCGGCCAGACAAGTTCAAGCACAGAGTTCATTTCCGAGGAATATGTGGTGTGGCTCGTCGAGGAGAGTGACCCGCTGTCGCGTTACTTGATGACCCCGCCGCCCCCTGGCGAGCCTATGCCTACGCCGCCTCCCGAGCTGGTTGCAGAGGCAGAAGCAAACAAATGCCGGAGGCGGTTGTTCGTGGCCCCAATCACCCGGGAATAGTTAGACGCAAAACAGGATTGGTTGACCGCCCAACAAGGGCTTCCACCCGACGCCGCTTGCGCGGCTGGTCAGCGGCGGCCACACGTGCTTTGTAGTTGATGGGTTAGCGACGGTGGTTTTCCCTCAGTCGCGGCGCGGGT
>DSAR01000469.1 GCA_011046405.1 Chloroflexota bacterium
GGCCCGCAGCACGCCGATCTCACGGGTGCGCTCCAACACACTCATCAACATCGTGTTCAGCATCCCCACGCCGCCGATAAAGATCCCCAGGAAGGAAATCTGCGCTGTCATATCCTCCATCACCTGCATATCGCTCATACTCTCTGTCGCCTCGGCGGTGAGCGCAAAATCGACCTTGGGGAACTCGGCCTTCAATTCGTCTCGAATCGTCTCGGCCCGGTTGGGATCGCGCAACTTGATCCCGTAGAACTGCACCTGGCGAGGCTTGCCCGTCAATTCCTGGAGTTTCCCCAGGTCGACCACCACGCCGATCTCCTCGAAGGAGATACCTGTCTCGTAGACGCCGACTACGCGGAAGTTGCTGTTGAGCATGCGCACGGTGTCACCGACGCTCACCCTCATCTGCTCGGCCGCCTGCGCGCCGACGATCATCTGGTCACGCCGGGCGAGCGGCTCACCCTCGACGATGCGGAAATGTCGGATGGTGTAACTTTTCGGATGATAACCGAAGACGAGCACCATAGGCATTCGATCGGTGTTGGCGGCGGTCATGATGGCCCCGGAGACCGCTTCCACGTCCGAACGGGCGGCGATCCGGGCGCCGACCCGTTCGTCGATGGCGCTGAAGTCGCTGTCGACGCCGGCCTCGATGGCGAAGAGATCGGTCTGGCTGGCGCGCCACATCTCGGTCATCACGTAGGCCATACCCTCGGTCAAAGCGCCCAGGGCGACGATGGCCGAGATCCCCACGCCGATGCCCAGCAGGGTCAGGAGCGTGCGCATCTTGCGCCGCCAGAGATTACGCAGCATCCCCGGCAAGAAACTGGGGACTCGGGCACCCCGCCCGCCTTCGTAGCGCAGGGCTTCCAGGGGCAAGAGCCGGCTGGCCCACCAGGCCGGGTACATCCCGCCCACAAAACCCAGGATGACCACCGTGCCGATGGCGCGGACGAAGAGATCGGGGGAGAAATGGCTCCCGAATATGCTCAACCAGGAAGCGGAGCTACTGATGGCAAAGACGGCCGCCACGCCCAACCCGACGCCGACCAACCCACCGATGAGCGCGAGGGCCAGGGATTCGCCCAGGATCAGGCCCATCACCCGCCGCCGCTGCCACCCCAGGGAGCGCAGCAGGCCGATCTCGCGGGTGCGCTCGAAGACCGACATAAACAGTGTATTGGTCATCCCGATGCCGCCGATGATGACCGCCAACCCGGCGACGCCCATCGCCATCCCCTCCAGGATATCCATCAACTGTTCCTGGTCGGCGAAACCGGCGGTGGTGGACAGGCGCAAGGTGGGAAAACGCCGTTCTAATCGGGTCTCAAAACGCTCGGCGTCCGAGGGATCGCGCAACTTGACGTAGAACATCGACACACGATGGGGTTGAATGGTGAGCGCTTGCGCTTCGTTCAGCGGGAGCACCGCGCCACCGTCCTCGAAGGCATTGCCGGTCTCGTAGACGCCGACGATACGAAAGACGCTGCCTGCAATGTGCAGGGTATCCCCCACCTGTTTTTCCATGTTCCGGGCCGCTTGCCGGCCCAGGATAAGTGGTTTGCCCCGCACGCGCCGGACCTCGGCCAATCCCTGTCCCTCGACGATGCGAAAGCGGTCGATGGCGAAGCCCTCGGGATCGTGTCCGAAGAAGAAGAGGTAGGAAGAGCCTTCCAGTATGGCGTTGCCGAAGAGGATGCCGTCCACGTCGGCGACCTCGCGCCAGGAACGCAGTTCGTCGCCCACCGATTCGTCGACGCTGCTCAACAGGACACTGAGCGCCTCCGACTGGGTCAACACCAGGTCAGCCTGACTGCCCCGCGTCATATTGGAAAAGCCAGCCTTCAACCCCTGGGCGACCGCCCCCAACGCGACGATGGACGCCACGCCGATGGCGATCCCCACCAGGGTCAAGGTGGTGCGTCCTTTGCGTCGAAACAGGTTGCTGAAAATCATGGTCAACCCCGCTTTAGCCGCATAAGCGGCTCTCGAAGGCCTGGGCAAACAGTTTTCGATCCTCCTCGCGGATGATCTCCAGCGCCTGGTCGCCCAGGAGCGCCAGCACGTGGGGCAGGTATAGATCGGTGCGCAGGTGATGCTCGGCGACGAAGACGAAGAGGGGGCTTCCCGTCCACGACGCCCGGGCCTGATTCTTGGTCAGCAGTTCACCGATCAAGACCTCCTCTCCATCGACCACCAGCACCAGCCACAGCCCTTCCACGCGCTCGTGGGCCTCTTGGGGCACCGGCGTCGCCACCACCCGCCCGCCGGGCAAGTCCAATTCGTCTGTGCTGTATAGGATCACTTGAACGCCGCGCTCGATCGCTCGCTCCAACGAAGATCGCAACGCCGGGTACGTAGCCGGTAAAAGCGACAGGTAAATATACGCGCTGGCCTGCTCGATCATCTCCTCGACCTTGGCCATAATGTTGTCGTGTCCCTCGATATTCCAGACATACTCCATATCCGGGATTGCATGGAGGGAGGATAACTCGTCTCGCAATGAAGCGACGAGTGTCTCGTGCTCACGCTCGACGTGATCGAGGAATTCATCGGGCGCTACGGGCGCATATTTGGCACCGCTGTCCTGTCGCAGCTTCATCGCCGCCCCCCGAGCGGTCAGCTTGCCCAGAACTTCGTAGATCATCGAGCGGGGCACGCCGGAAATTTTGGCCAATTGGTATCCTGTCGCCGGACTTTCTCTCAACAAAGCCAGATAGGCCTTGGCCTCATATTCCGAAAATCCCAATTCGACCAGGTGATCTACCATATCGTTACGCATGCTTCCTCCAATATAGAAGTTAGTCATATAACCGAGGCGTTATTATTCTAACGCCTATTATTATATGCCTTTTTGCTTTCCTGTCAAGGAAAAAGAAAGCGAACCTCACAAACGGTGTTCGTGGAGTTCGCTCCTTCGTGATCTTCGTGTGTTCGTGATTTTCGTGATCTTCGTGTGTTCGTGATTTTCGTGATCTTCGTGATCTTCGTGTGTTCGTGATTTTCGTGATCTTCGTGTGTTCGTGATTTTCGTGATCTTCGTGATCCAAAAAGCAGACTGCCCCGCGACTCGATCAGTCGCGGGGCAGCCCACCTCCTTTTGGTGAGGGCGGTGCTTCCGGCGGTGGTTCCGGAAGCGCTTCCCCTGGAAGGTGATGACAGCGCTAACGGTGACGCGCTGTCGGTGTAGGCATTGTTAAGCGGATGTTTCGCCGCACAGTTTCAATAGGCGATTCCAACGGAGGTCAACTACCTCCTGGAATTGGTCGATCACGTGTCGGTTTTCTGGACGGAACAGGTGGCGGAAACGTCCCTGCCGCTTGAGCCACACTTCAATCGGCTGTTTGTCCTTCGGCTTGTAGGTCAACTTCCACTCGCCGTCCTCCACCTCGTAGAGTGGCCAGAAGCAGGTATCGATCGCCAACTGGGTGATCTCGATCGTCTCATCCGTCGCGTGCCGCCAACCCCGGTTGCAGGAGGCCAGCACGTTCATAAAAGCCGCACCGCCGCAATCGACCGCCTTGCGCGTCTTCTTCATCAGGTCGCGCCACTGGCTGGGCGCCGCCTGGGCCACGTAGGGGATGTTGTGGGCGGCCATGATGGCGGTCAGGTCCTTGCGCGATTGCTGTTTGCCGGGGATGACCTTGCCGGCCGGCGAGGTCGTGGTGTGCGCGCCGAGCGGGGTCGCGCTGGAGCGCTGAATCCCCGTATTCATA
>DSAR01000532.1 GCA_011046405.1 Chloroflexota bacterium
CACATAGAGCGCGCTCAGATAGAATTGCACCGGAACGACTTCCCGGCGGCCATCGCCGCCAGCCAGAAAGGGATCAGGGTCTTAGGCGACTGGCCTCCGCCCCACAACAATCTCTCTTTGGCCCTATTCTGGAACGGTCAGCCGGAAGAGGCCATTGCCGCTGCGCGCCGGGTGCTTTCGCAACATCCAGACGACGTCCACGCGCTGGCTAACCTCGTCCGTTTTCTGACCTGGACGGGACGAGAGTCAGAGGCTCAGGCGCTGTGGCCCAGATTGCAGGACGTCACACCACAGGAGTACGGGAAGTGGATCAAGATCGTAGAGGCCGCCGCAATCCTGGGCGAAGACGAGTCGGTATACCAATTGTTGAATGCGCCACCGGCGGGAAGGTCACAACTCTCATCGCGCGAGCAATACTTCCTGGCCATCGCCGAGGCCAACATCGGCCGGACGCGTCCCGCGCGACGTCGGCTGAGGCGCTTGCAATCGAGTATGCCGTGGGCCGCTGAGAACCTGGCAGCATTAAAGGCCAAGCAACCGGGGCCGGGCTGGGCCGAGCGCTTTCCCTATTTCTACAGCGTCGAGCTCGTGCCCAGAGACGAACTGAGTGACTTCATGGAACTGATCATAGGCCAGGATGACCACTCGTCCCGGCAAGTACGCGGGCAGATAGAGCGCTTCGTCGCTCGTTTCCCCCAGATCGTGCGCATGGCGGAGAAACTGCTCTGGGAGGAGGGCCAGCCGGATGCTGGCATCGGCATGCTGGAGATCATCGCCACGCCGGCCGCCTACGCCGCCTTGCGTCGCTTCGGGTTGAGCCAGGCCGGCGACGACGAGATGCGGTTGCAAGTCCTGACCAATCTGCTCCAGGCCGGCGAGATTCAAAAGGATGAGGTATTGCGCATTTGGATCAAGGGAGAATGGCGGGAGGTGCAACTGCGAGGATACGAGATCTCTGAAGAGGGGGAATCGGAGTACACACCGGAAGTCGCTGATCTGATCAACCAGGGTACGGCTGCTTCTCAACGAGGCGATCGAAAACGCGCCGAGCGTCTGTTTCTGCGCGCGTTGGAGAAGGAACCCCGGGCCAAGGAAGCATATAACAACCTGGGCGCCATTTACGCTCACCGGGAAGAGCATGAACGAGCCCGGGAGATGTTCCGGAAAGCGGTGGCGATCGATCCGCTCTACGTCTTCCCCCGTTGTAATCTGGCCTCGTACCTCCTGGGGGAGCGAGACGTAGATGGCGCGGAGGCCATGTTGGAACCTTTGGCCGATGTGACCCGGCTTCATCCTCAAGAGATGGCGTTTTACTCCTTCACCCAGGCCCGTATCCTAGTGCACCGGGAGGAATATGAGGCGGCCCAGCGGACCCTGGAGACCACGCTGGAGGTCTGCCCGGATTATGAACCGGCTCTGAATTTACTTGATTGGATCGATAAGGTGTCTTCTGTGAGTGCAGGCTTCAAATCCTTCTGGGAAAAGCAGCACGAGCGAGACCTGGCCAAGCGAACCCGGCTGCAGGCCCAGCTGACCACGCCCGATCCGACGTTATCCGAAGCGTTGCCCATCTACACCAAAAACGCCCTCACCGGTATGGGTGATGTGGTGATATGGTACGGCGGATGGTCGGCGTTGCGCAAAGCAGAGTTGGTTGAGGAGATCATCAAGGGGCTCACCAATCCAGATAATCTGGCGGGGATCGTCGCTGAACTGAGCGACGAGGAACAGGATGCCCTGCGCCAGGTATTGGCCCAGGGTGGGGATATGAACTGGGATGACTTTGCCAGCCGCTACGACGAGGATCTGGACGAATCCAGCTACTGGCAGTGGCATACCCCGGAGACGACGATGGGGCGGCTACGGCTGCGGGGCTTGCTGGTCGAAGCGACGGTGGACGACGAGTTGCGGATCGTCGTGCCGTCAGACCTGCGCCGGGATTTGGAGGATATTCTCTGATCTACCTCATCCAGCGTCTCGTCCAACCGGTTTTACCGGCGGGCGATGATAGAAACGTGTGCCCTGCGTTGGGCCAGCAGGCAGGCCGTGGCCTGCCCGATGCCGCTGGAGCCCCCGGTGATGATGACGTGTTGGCGTGCGAAGCCCATTTAGTCAGTCTTCTTGTGCATTGCTGGGAAGAAGTGGTCTCTGCTTAGTTAAATTCCCAAGTCCCTTCGACCAGGGGGCCCATCGTGTCCCCTTCCTGAATCCGACGGATGGCCTCCGCCAGGAGCGGGGCGATGGAACAGATGGTCAACTTGGGATGTCGTTTCTCCTCGGATACGTGGATCGTGTCGGTGACGACCAGTTCGGCGATGATGTCGGTGTTCAATCGCTCCAGGGCAGGGGGGAGCAGCACGGGATGGGTGATCGCCAGATAGATCGGCGGCTTGGCCCCAGCCCTGATCAGTTCCGGCAATTGCGTCAGCACGCTGCCGCTGGCAATCACGTCGTCGATGAGGATGGCGGTTTTGCCGGCGATGTCCCCGGCGATCTCCTTGACCTGTACCTCGCCATCCCCGGTGCGTCGCTTGTACATCACGACGAGGGGTAGATTGAGCTGTTTGGCATAGCGGTTGGCCAACCACGCCCGGCCGACGTCGGGAGAGACGACGGCCGCGTTCTCGAAACGCTCGCCATGGAAGTAGCTGGACATCACGGGGAGCGCTGTCAGCGGGTCTACCGGAATGTCGAAGAAACCCTGGGTGGCCTGGGCGTGGATATCGACGTAGACCACCCGGTCGGCGCCCATCTGCTGGATCATCCGGGCGACGACCCGGGCGCTGATCGCCTCTCGCCCCTGGGCCATGCGATCCTGGCGAGCGTAGGGGTAGTAGGGGACGATGACGTTGATGGCGTGCACCGAAGCCCGGCGGAAGGCGTCGATCATCAACAGCAGTTCCATCAAATGATCGTTGACCGGCGCCGAGCAGGGTTGGATGATGTAAATATCCTGATGACGGACCAGATCCTCGATCAGGACGTGGACTTCGCTGTCGGGGAATTGGGTGATGTTCACGGGCAACAACGTTCGCCCGAGCTTGGTGGCGACAGCTTGGGCCAGGGGTTGGTTGGCCCGCCCGGTGCAGATTTGCATATCGTGGATAGACATAAGACCTCCATTTCCCTGATTTGGACGAGCTAGAGCCAACGAGTCGACCCACGGATTGTTCCTGTTGCAATACGTGAAAAAAGTATCTTCTCAATAAGTTGGGGAGCTGTGGCCGGTCTCCCGACCGAGCCACAGCGGGCACGGTCAGGAGACCGGCCCGAGCGAGTTTGCCCCGGTTTATTGAGATGATACAGAAAAAAGGGCCTAGGTTCTTTGGGATTTCGCATGGTCGCGGTGAGAAATTAGCCACGAATTGCACGAATTAACACGAAAAACCCAAAAATTAGTGACAATTCGTGTAATTCGTGGCGAAAAACTGACCATTTGCTAATCCAACCAGGCGAACTAGCAGAGAGCCAGGGCCTATTGAAGCTGTTCATATTATAGCGCCGGGGATAGAGCTGTCAAGCGCTTTCCTTTTATCCTGGAGTTTTCCACTTAAGAATTCGGTTCTTTGGGATTTCGCATGGTCGCGGTGAGAAATTAGCCACGAATTACACGAATTAACACGAAAAACCCAAAAATTAGTGACAATTCGTGTAATTCGTGGCGAAAAACTGACCATTTGCTAATCCAACCAGGCGAACTAGCAGAGAGCCA
>DSAR01000470.1 GCA_011046405.1 Chloroflexota bacterium
CACCCTCACCCTCACCCTCACCCTCGGCCACCTCGGCGATGAGCGGCTGGGCCAGGCCGGCCTCGACGAAAGTGGTCCAGGCGTCGAGGTAGTAATCCCTGGGCCGGATGACGAACCCCCCGCGCACCGACGTCTCCACGTACATCTCGTACAGGGGCGCTAGATCCTCGCGGGTTCCTCGCCGGACGGTCACGCCCCTGCGCACGGCCAGGCGCACGTTGTAGCGCCATTTTGACTTCATCGCCGCCATAATGTCGTCCAGGCTGCGATCCAGGTCGACCAGCATGGTATTGCGGAATTGAATCTGCTCCGGCGATGGGCGCCATCCCCGGCGGCGTAACGCCTGAACGACCGCCTCACCCCCGGGGCTTTCGAGCCGCACGTCCGGGTCTATCTTGACGAATAGGGCGCGCTCTTGCCGGGCCAGGCGCTCCAGGTGAGATAGCACGCCGTCCAGCCGCCTGGCGTCCTGATAGTCCAGGATGGGGCCTTTGGGGACGTACATCACCCCCGAGGCCCAGCGGGCCAACTGCGGGGCCAGGCAGCGGGTCAGCACCGAGGCAGCCGCCTGAACCTGACCGTCGAGCGAGTAGAGATAGCGGCTGGGGCGCCAGCCATAGCACCCCTTGAACGCGCCCCATTCCCAGGTCTGGAGCACGTGAGACGCGGGGAGTTGGATCAGGGCCTGATTCCAGGCTGTGTGTTCAGTGAGTTGGGTGATGGTCAATGCCAAGGGCACTATCGTCCTTTCCTGCGATTCTGGATGGCGTATCCGGCCTTGAGTAGCCCATATCGCGCGGGCGCGTAGACTTGGTCCCACGCGCCCACGCTGCGCACGAGTTCGCCGCCGAAGCCGCGTTTGAAGCGATAGACGCCCCACAGGCCGTCGCTGCGTTGGGTGAACTCGGCCTCCAGCGTCTCTTCGTCCTCGTCCGGGATGCCATAGAGATCGTAACCGGTGCATCCTATGGCTTTGGCCCACCGCATCGCCTCCCACTGAAGCAGGTAGGTGGGCATCTTCTCGCGATGGGCGTTGCTGGAAGCGCCGTAGAAATACCAGGCCCGGGGCGGCAGGGCGAACACCATCACCGCTGCCACCGGCTCTCCCGCGACCTCGGCCAGCAGGAGCCGCGCCCGATCGCAGGGCGCGAACAGCCGGTAGGCGCACTCGTAATAGGCGGGGGTGTGGATGCCGAAGGTGTCCCGCTCGGCGGTGGCCTGCATCAGCGCGTGGAAGGTGGGGAGATCGTCCTCCCCGGCCGCCCGCACGGTCACGCCCTTGCGCCTGGCCAGCCGGATGTTGTAGCGGGTCTTCGATTTCATCGCCATCAGGATCGTCTCCTCGTCGGGCGAGAGATCGACCACCAGGGTCCGGCGGGGCTGGATGGCGTCGAAGGGCGAGGGGCGGAGGCCCAACGCGGCCATGCGCTCGCGGTGGGCGGCGGTATCCGGCAGGTCGGGCTCGACGGTGAGGGCGACGGCGCCCTGTTTCCGCGTTGCCTGGTCGAGTGTTGCCAACAGGGCTTTCGTCTGGGCTTCGTCGTCCCAATCGAGCAGGGGACCCTTGGGCACGTAGGCCAGTCGTCCCAGCCCCAAGGGCAGGCGACGGTAGAGCACCTGGGCGCCAGCATCCAGTTCGTTTTCATCTATGCCATCCACCAGCCCCACGCGTTCCACCTCCCAACCGAATTGGGACTTGAGCGTGCCCCAGGCGCTGGTCTGGAGCAGGTGGGATTGGGGGTGGGCGGCGACGAAACGGTCCCATACGTCGGTGTCTATGCTGCTTCGATGTAAGAGTTTGCGCGTAGTCATTGTGCTCGCCTGCTGTTCCCCCCTTTCCCTTCCTTTTTGGCGACGATGAGCAACCCGCCGCCTTTCTCGTCCGGGGGGACGTCCATTTCGTAGTAAGCGTGCCAGCGACGCCCGAGATGCCCCACGAGCAATCGGCTCAGTAGGGCCTGGTAACCAAGGGGGCGCAGGCGAGGTGAGGCCAATATCCCCCACAGTGAGCGCTGCCGGTTGACGCCGAATCGAGCGTTCATTCGATCCCACAGTCGCTCGACTGCTTCGGGGATGTAGTAACGCGCCTTGGTCAGCGCCATACCGGCGTCTGCCAGGATAGCGGACCATTGTTCCGGGGTGTGATAGTGATGGTGGGCCAGCCACCGGTCGACGGAGGCCGCGTAAGCCTCGGCTCCCGCGACGTCCCCGGCCCCGGCCCGGCGGACGTAGCCGTCGAGCAGAGTGCGGAAACAATCCGAAGGGACGGTGAATATGAAATGCCCGCCAGGCTTCAAGACGCGCCCGGTCTCCCGCACGACCGGCGCCACGTCGGGGATGTGTTCGAGAACCGAGTTGCTGAACGCCGTGGCGAAGGTGCCGGCCGGATAGGGCAGGTGATGGCCATCGGCCAGGTCGACGTGGCGATAGACGCCGCTTTGCCTGGCCCGCTCTAGCTGCCCTAACCAGGGATCGAACCCCACGTCGACGGTTCCGGGCGTGCCAAACAGGATGCGCCCGATGAGGCCGTCGCCGCAGCCCAGGTCGAGCAGTGGGCGTTCGTACGTTTCCTCCGCCGCTGTCCGCAGTTCAACCGCCCGCCACAGAGCGACCGGCGGGGCGAACCAATAAGCCTTCAGCAGTTGGGTCAGGTAGTCTTTGGTGCGCTCGTGTGTCTTGGTCATAGGAAGCCCAGTATACCCCAGGGGACGAGAGGTGTCAAAGATACGTGTCGGTAGCCAATTGGTTATTTTTCATTTTTTTGGCCTTCTAGCAGGCTGTCGGAGAGAAACACGCCGCCCCTAAATCTCGACGTTTTCGAGGCAAAAATGGGACGTGAAGCCTCAATTTAGGCCAAAAACTGCGTCTGAATGGGACGTTTCCTGTAAAAATAAACCCTCTCCGACAGACTGCTAGTATAATGGTGATATCGCACTTACCCGATGATTGAAATCATCGGCTAATACGGAAAGTGCGTTGAAAGTATCTTCTCAATAAACCGGGGGCTTGTTCGTAGTAGGCGCTTCAGCGCCCCTTTTCAACAGGTTTTCCGTGTCAGCGGGGCATTTCAATGCTCCTTCAGATTCAAATGCGTTATCCAATGCGTGCCTGGCAGTAAAACGAAAGATCCACACCAAATTCAACCCCGGCTGTCGCTTACGTTTTACGTATGTTGTCAGGCTCAATTCCTCCAAACCAAACGTCGCGCTAATTGTATCTTCTCAATAAGTTGGGGAGCTGTGGCCGGTCTCCCGACCGAGCCACAGCGGGCACGGTCAGGAGACCGGCCCGAGCGAATTTGCCCCGGTTTATTGAGATGATACCGCTAATTCAACAGAATGATAACCGTTGGGTTCACTACCCGACATTCGTGGCCAAGAGCCTGATTTTCGATCACGAATCACACGAATGGTCGAATTTCACGAATGTTTTTTGGTATCTTCTCAATAAGTTGGGGAGCTGTGGCCGGTCTCCCGACCGAGCCACAGCGGGCACGGTCAGGAGACCGGCCCGAGCGAATTTGCCCCGGTTTATTGAGATGATACGTTTTTTGGTTCTTTGGGATTTCGCATGACCGCGGTGAGAGATTAGCCACGAATTGCACGAATTAACACGAAAAACCCAAAATTAGTGACAATTCGTGTAATTCGTGGCGAAAAGCTGACCACTTGCTAAGCCAACCAGGCGAACTACCAGA
>DSAR01000208.1 GCA_011046405.1 Chloroflexota bacterium
GTCGACATCAGCGCCGGCGAGGAGAAGGCAGTGGCAGCCACCAAGACCTACACGGCCCAGTTGATGGCGGTCGCGATGCTCTCGGTGGCGATGGACACGAACGACGCGAACGGCGAGCGGCTGGCGACGCTGGAAAACGTGCCGGCGCTGCTCCGGCAGGTGCTGGAATTGGACGCCACCATCGAGCGCGTGGCCGAGCGGTACCGCTACATGGAGCGGTGCGTCGTCCTGGGACGGGGGTACAACTACGCCACCGCCTTCGAGTGGTCGCTCAAATTGAAGGAATTGACCTACGTGGTGGCCGAGCCCTACTCATCGGCCGATTTCCGGCACGGACCGATCGCCATCGTGGGACAGGGGTTCCCGGTGCTGGTCGTCGCGCCGAACGGGGCGGTCTATCAGGACATGCTGGGGCTGTTGAAGCGGCTGAACGAGGAGAACGAGGCCGAGTTGCTGCTCGTCTCCGACCGGGACGAGGCCCTGGACCTGGCCCGCACCTCCCTGCGGCTCCCGGCCGGTGTGCCGGAGTGGATCAGCCCGCTGGTCAGCATCGTGCCGGCCCAGTTGTTCTGCTACTACCTGACCCGCGCCAAGGGATACGACACCGAATCGCCCCGGGGGCTGTCGAAGGTGACGCTGACGCATTAACAGTTACCTCATCCATCTGACAATAGGGGCAGAGGAGAGCGTGACCCTCCTCTGCCCCTAAAGCTTTAACGCGAAAACAGGCTAACGCTGGTTCCGCAACGTCGACGGCAGATACGGGCGAGCCCAGGCCTGCGCAGTGGGGCCGGTGGGACCCGTAGATGTTGCGTTGCGCAGCACGAGGGGCAGGTAAACCGTGTGGCCACCGATGAACTCGACCGTCGTCGTGGCGAACCGGGTGGTCACCGTCGCCGTGACGAGAGCCGTGCCGGTCTTGCTGCCGGAGGTCAGCGTCGTGGTCGCCACGCCGTTCACCGTTATCGCCGGGAGCAGCAAGCTGCCCTGGTCGCCCAGGCTGCCCAGGCTGGTGGTGAAGCTGACGATGGTGCCGTCGGCGACCGGCGTCCCGAATTCATCCTCCACCGTGGCGGTCAGCAGCGCGGTGGAACCGCCGATGGGGATGCTGCCCGGATCAGCCGTCAGGGTCACGGTGACGACCTGCGCCAGCAGAAGCTGGTAGTCCTCCTCGTCCACGTCGCCATCGCCGTCCAGGTCGTAGCGCGGGCGGTAGTCCAGGTCGGGGAAGGCGCCGAAACGCCCGCCCAGGTCGTTCACGTCGGCCATCGACACCTGGCCGTCGCAGTTGACGTCGTAGACGTCGCCGCCCAGGCAGAAGTCGTGGCTCAGGACGTGGGTGTCGGTCGGGTTGACGGCGGCCCAGTAGGCCCAGTTGTGGATGAGCAGCCGGTCGCTCTCGCTGACCCCCTTGGTGACCCACACCTCGGCCGTCGTGGTGTAGGGGTTGGTCAGCGGCACCAGGAAGTAGTACAGCGTGGGCAAACCCCGCGATAGCCACTCGGTATAGCCGTAGCCCAATCCCTGGCTGGCGTAGGGCGGGTGGAAGTCGATCTGGACGTGCAGCGTCGTCTCCGAAACCCGCTCTCCGGCCCGGAGCACGCCCAGTTCCAGGTAGGCGCCGTCGATCAGCACGTAACTGGGCCGAGGATCGTTGGTGCCCCGGACCTGGGTCGCCCAGCCGGCGTCCTCGTCTCGCTCCAATACCCAGTCACAGTCGTCGCTCCAGAACCCGTGGTTGATAAACAACTCGTCCAGGTCGCTGGTTCCATCGCCGTCGCTGTCCCCCTGTCCCACCCCTTCGGCCGCCAGGGCGTTATAGAGCCCCCAGACGGTGGTCACGGTGTGGGACGTCATGATCTGGTAGATGCGGTGATTGGTCAGGCTGATGTAATCGGTGTAGGTGACCCACTGGACGGTGCTCGTCGGCGGTGGGTTGGAATTGGTGACCACGGTCCGGACGCGCACCCCATCCTGGTTATCGTCGTGCAGGTCCCACAGCAGCCCGGCGACCGCCCATTCCTCAGACCCATAGGTCGTGCCGCTATGGACGAAGGTGTGCTTGGGGTCGTAAGTCAATTCCAGGTTCACCCGCGATCCGCCCACCCGGTATAAGTGGGGATCGGTGTAGGTCTCGGAGACCGCCACCTTGCAGCTCCAGAACTCGGCCCAGCCCTCGACGACGGAGTCGCTGCTGTCGCTGTTCAGGATACCGCCGTGGTTCCGGACGCTGGGCGCGGGGGGGAGCCCCTTGATCAAGTCGTCCACGTAGTGGGCGAACTCGTGCCACTCCCGGTTCATCGGACGGTTGTTGCTGTTACAGGGAGAGTCGGCGGTGTTGATATGGATGGTGCGCGTCGAGGTCGGGGGATTATCGGGCCAGTAGGACGTGCCATAGGGTGAGTAGCCAACCACGTCAGGACCGCCTCCCGGCAGGTCGACCTCGTGTTCGTCCTCCCAGTAGTCGGCGGCCGTCTCGGTGTCGTGGTATATGGCAGCCAATGCCTGGCGGCGATTGGCGGGCACGTTGCTGGCGTTGGCCGGGTCGGTGAAGTTGACGTCCTGCTGCACGATCCTCGGGTTCGGCGGGCAAGCCGGGACGTCGAAACCGGGCGTCGTCGCGGTGGGGACGTCGCCGCCGTCGCCGTTGCGCACGCGGAACTTGTCGTCCCCCTCCTGCAGCATCACCTCGATGCTGTACCCGTCGGTCGTGGCCGGCGGCACCGAGAAGCAGTACTCGTAGTGGCCGTCCTCGTCGGTCGCCACCGTGTCGACCGTCGTCCCGTTCTGCTGGACGTTGACGGTGACGCTCTCCAGGGGCGCCTGGCTGGCAGGCCGGGTGCAATCGGTGAAACTGACGGTGCCCTGGATGCAGACCTGGCAGGCCGTGACGTGGGCGGTGGCGCTGACCGACGTCGAGTAGGCGCGGGTCGCATTGGCCGAGTCGGTGTACTCGCCCGCCAACGTGACGGTGTTGGTCACCGTGTCGCTGACCGAGGCGGATTCGTCGACGGTGGTCTCGACCTCGATGGTACGGGCGGCGCCTCGGGGCAGGTTCCCCAGCGGCAGCGTCTGTTCGACGCCGGAGGAATCGCTGTCGGTGAGACCGGCCCCTTCTAACGGAATCAACCCGGTGTTCTCCACGCCAACGCGCCAGCCGAGCGTTTGGCCGGCCGTCACCTCGCTCTCGTCCGGTGCCTTGTGTAACTCGGTCGTCGGGCCGGTGGTGACGGGGACCTCTGATTCGTCGCCGGGGAACGGGGTGTCCGGCACATCGTCGTCGTCGGTATCGATCTCGCCGTCCACACGATTGATGACTACATCGCCCGTCGGATCGACGATGCCACCGCCACAGACGATGACCTCCACCCACCCATCGGGCGGGAGACCCTCGGGGAACTGGATGACGGGGCCAGTCGGACCATCCACGACATTCACCGGCACGCCAGGGGGATGGGTCCTGACTTCCTCCACGTTTCCACTCCACCCGATCGGCAGCGTGTCGGTCAGCACAATGGCGCCTATCGGTTCCTCGTGGGGATTGTAGACGAAGATGCTCCAGCAATAGCCCTCGACGAAAGGAGACGACGGATCGACGACGATGGGGCCGAATAGGGGCTCCTTGACCACGATGGGCGGCGCCGGAGGAGGTGGCGGGGGCGGTGGGGGTGGCGGATGAATCCAATCCCAGAA
>DSAR01000375.1 GCA_011046405.1 Chloroflexota bacterium
GCGGGAGCGTCATGCCGGGCGCCGGCGTGATCGAGGGGTGCGGCGTCCACGTGGGCGGCAAGGTCAGCGTCGAAACCGGCGCCGCCGTCGCTGTCGGGGTGAGGGTGGGCGTGCCCGTCAGCGTTGCCGTCGGCGTGAAGGTGGGGGTCCACGTCAAGACAGGCGTCGGGGTGGAGCGCGCCGTCCGCGTGGGTCGCGGGGTTGGAGTATCCGCCGGTGTGGCGCTCGGCGATGGCGTCCACGTCGGTGGTACATCACCCGGCTGAGACCACGTCGGCGCGGTCGTGGACCGGGCCGACAAAGTAGGGGGTAGCGCGGCCCGGTCACCGGGCGTCAGGTACCAGGCTCCCAGAGCCACGAGCGCCAGCAAGGCCAATACCGCGCCACAACCGACGATCCACTTGAGCGCCTGTCCATCCGTCTCCTCCAACTCCTCCACCTCCTCCACCTCCTCTTTCTTCTCTTCCTCCTGGGCCTCCCGCGCCTCAAGGGGCGGTTCAGGCTCTGAGGGTGTCTCCGGTGCCTCCGTTTCTGCCGAGAAAAGCGCGGGGTCGAGTTGGGACTTGAGCGAGCGCACCGACACGAACGGCGAGGCGCTTCCCTGTCCCTCTCGCTGGCGCAGTAGGTCGAGCGCCTTCCGCGCCCGCCCGTTGTGCGGGTTGATCTCCAGGACATTTTCCAGGCAGATGCGGCGATCGGCGTCCGTATCGACCGCGCCGCTCAACCACAGCCAGGCCTGCTCGTTGTGTTCGTCCTTTGCCAGAACTTCCTCGAACAACGCCCGGGCCTCTGTCTTGCGTCCGGCTTTGAGGGCGGCCTTGCCGCGCTCCAGGAGATCATTGATGCTCGTGTCATTCATTTTCTTCGTCAAAAATCCCTGTTGTTTGGGGATTGAACGCAGATTAACGCAGACGATCGCTGATTCTTAGTTTTTGATCTGCGAAGTTCTGATGCAACTTACGGTTGTCTTTTTCTGCATCCAAAAGATTTTTCAGTCAATCAATCTCAAGTCGCGTTGCACACTTGCCACTTGTAAACTTGTTACTCAAAGCCAGTATAGTTCAAGCCTGCCAGTAAGTCAAAAAAACTTTACCCTTCATCTCCGATGATCTCCGTTACCAGACGCGCCATCCGGCGCGCTATCCGGCGCGCCCGCGCTGGCGCGTCGCCTACGTGACCGACGGCGTCCAGCAACTCGTGCACCCGCTCCGCCGGGACGTAGCGCTGCACGTCGGCGTCGCCGGCCAATCGGTCGGCCAGCGGGTTCGGTTCCCCGGCCCAGACCGCCTGCCAGGCCGCCATCGCGTGCTGGCGGATGACCTCGTGCATCGCCTGGCGGTCGGCCCCGGCCCGCACCAGGGCCATCAACAGCCGCTCGGTCGCGGCGAAGGCACCGTAAGCGGCGACGTTGCGCGCAATGGCCTCGTCGCGGATCACCAGGCCGTCCAGGACCCGCTGGGCTTTGCGCAAGATCTCGTCGGTCGCCAGGAAAGCCTGGGGCAACATGAGGCGCCGGTTGGCCGAATCGTCCAGCGTGCGCTCCAACAGGCTGTGGGCGGCGTTATCCCAGGCGATCCGGGGCAGCGCCGCGACGTAGCGGGCCAGGCTGTCTATATTCTCCGTCTGTACTGGGTTGCGCTTGAAGGGCATAGCAGACGAGCCCACCTGCTGGGTACCGAAGGGTTCGCTCCACTCACCGATGGGGGGCGATTGCAAGAGCCGCAAGTCAAAAGCGAAGCGATAGAGAGATGCGGCCAACCCGGTCAACGTGTTCAACACCCGCAGGTCTTGCTTGCGCGGGTAGACCTGGGTGGCGATGGTGAACGGTTCCAGGTCGAGTTCTTTCATCACCAGCGCCTCCAACTCAGCCGGCGTCATGCCGGTGGATTCCAGCACGCGGGCGTAGGAGGCTGCGCTGCCCACCGCGCCCTTGATTCCCTTGCCCCGCAAGCGCCGGCGCAACCGGGTCAATTCGTGATAATCCTCCAACAGATCCTGCCCGTAGGTCGCCAGCCGATAACCGACAGTGATGGGTTCGGCGGGCTGGATGTGGGTAAAGCCCATGCAGACCTGGTCCGCGCGGGCCTCGATGAGCTCGGCCAGACGCGCCAGGATAGGACGCAGTCGCGCCAGCAAAAGATCCAGCGACTCGCGGATGCGCAACACGTCGGTGTTATCGAGCACGTCGGCGCTGGTCGCCCCCAGGTGGATGACGCCGCCTCCCACCGGGCATTGCTCGGCGAAGGTCCGGATCTCGGCCATCAGGTCGTGGTGAATCTGGGCGTCGATCTCGTTGGCCCGGGCCACGTCGATGTCGTCCTGGTGAGCGCGCAGGTCGGCCAGTTGCTCGGCCGTCACCAAGCCGGCCTGGTGTTGCGCCGCAGCCAGGGCGACCCAGATCCGCCGGTGAATCCGCCGCTTGTGGACCTCACTCCACACCGCCCGCATCTCGTCGCTGCCGTAGCGCCACGTCAAGGGCGAGAGATACGTCTCGTGATCGAATGATTCTCTGCTCATGTTCACACCTCCCATTTACGTCCGAAGTCCTACGTCTGAAGTCCTACGTCTGAAGTCCTATGTCCGAAGTCCTACGTCCGAAGTCTCAAGGCGCATCCACTATTTGTGCTGAAACACGCCCCTAACCTGGACGAAGCTGCTGCGCTTCCAAGCCAGAACCAAAAAGGAGCCGTTGACCGCCAAATTCTTGCTCGCTGTGCAAGGATTCTATTGATTAGGCCATATTATAAATGCTTTGAACGAGCTATGCAATGGCAAGACGTAATGGGTAACATGTGATACTCTCAACTTGTGTTTTGGGCCGTCTCGACGTATCATAAGGAATGGAGAATAAAGGACTTCGGACATAGGACTTCGGACATAGGACTGAACAGGAGGACGGAATGGCGGATTATCGCATTCAAGAACACCCCATACTTGCCGTGGAAGAGAAATCCGCGTTGCCCAGTTTTACCTTCACCTGGCAGGGGCAGCCTATGCAGGGGCACGAGGGAGAGACCGTCGCCTCGGCTTTGTTTGCCAACGGTGTGCGCATCTTTGGTCACCATCACAAGGATGGCGCACCCCAGGGTATTTTCTGCGCCAACGGGCAGTGCGCCCAATGCACGGTCATTGCCGACGGTCTGCCGGTCAAGTCGTGCATGGCGCCGGTCCAACCAGGGATGACGGTCGAGCCGTTGGAGGGCAAGCCGACGCTGCCAAGCGTGAGCGAGATTCCCGATATGGATGCTATCGAGTCGATCGACATCGAGTGCTTGATCGTAGGGGGTGGGCCGGCGGGACTTTCGGCCGCCATCGAGCTGGGCAAGGCCGGCGTGCGCACGCTCATCGTCGACGACAAGCATCGCTTGGGCGGCAAGCTGGTGCTCCAGACCCACAAATTCTTCGGATCCATCGACGCCTGCTACGCCGGGACGCGGGGCACCGACATCGCGACGAAATTGGAAGAGGAGGTGCGCCAGTTCGAAAACGTCCAGGTATGGCTCAATACCACTGCCCTGGCCGTTTACTCCGACCGTAAGGTTGGCGTACTGCGCGAAGGACATTACATCGCCATCCAACCCCACGTCTTACTGACCACCACCGGCGCCCGCGAGAAATCTCTGGCCTTCCGGGGAAACACGCTGCCCGGCGTCTACGGCGCCGGCGCTTTCCAGACCCTGGTCAATCGTGACC
>DSAR01000118.1 GCA_011046405.1 Chloroflexota bacterium
GAACCAGAAAAACCGGCGGAAGCCCAAAGACTCATCCTGGCGACGACCACCAGCACCGAGAACTCGGGCCTGTTGGACGATCTCCTGCCGGACTTCGAGCAAGCATACAACGTCGAAGTGGACGTGATCGCCGTCGGCACCGGCCAGGCGCTCAAGCTGGGCGAGGACGGCAACGCCGACGTGCTGATGGTCCACGCCCGGTCCCTGGAGGATGCCTTCATGGACGCCGGGCACGGCGTGCGCCGCGAGGATGTGATGTACAACGACTTCGTCATCGTCGGGCCAGCGGGTGGGGCTGTAGACGACCCGGCGGGGATTCAGGGCATGAGCAAGGCGGCCGAAGCCTTCAAGACCATCGCCGAGGCCGAGGCGACCTTCATCTCGCGGGGCGATGAATCGGGCACTCACACCAAGGAAAAGGCCATCTGGGCCACGGCCGAGGTGGAACCGGCCGGTGACTGGTACATCTCGGCCGGGCAGGGCATGGGCGCCGTGCTGACCATGGCCGACGAGCAATTGGCCTACACCCTCAGCGACCGGGCCACCTACCTGGCCCGCACGTTGGAGGGCACCGATCTGGTCATCCTGGTTGAGAGTGACCCCATCCTATTCAACCCCTACGGCGTCATCGCCGTCAACCCCGACAAGGGGGAGCACATCCAGCACGACTTGGCCAACACCTTCATCGACTGGCTCATCTCTGTGCCGGCACAGGAAAAGATCGGCGAGTTTGGGAAAGACACGTTTGGCGCGCCGCTCTTTACTCCCGATTCGGACCTGTGGCGCGAGGCGGGAGAGTAGATAGCACACCTTGACTTAACGCCGTTGCTTTGTATACTGAAGGTCGGAAGTTGGAGGTTAAAGGTTAGCGGTTGGAGATTGGAGTTGGAAGGGAGAGAATATGGGACTGGTGAAGGATGGATCCGACCGTTTGCACATTGACACGCCGCTGATGGCGGAATCGTTGATGGATAAGACGCTCCTGGAAGGCACCGACGGCCAGGTGCACGACGTGGCCGTCGATGGACGCCCGGCCCATCCAGAGCGTCTGCGCGACGTGTTCTTCCCCACAATCCAGGCGATGTACCAACGCCAAGATGACTGGAAAGACCTGGATCCCAAGCAGATCGTCCAGGAGGGATACGACGACATCGCCGAACACCACCACGAATGGGCGCAGACGACCCGAGCAGAGGAGCGCGCCCGGTACGCGTCGGTGCTGCTCGACGAGCTACCCCCTGGCGCCGAGGTGCTCGACCTCGGTTGTGGCGCGGGCGTGCCAACGACGCGGGAACTCGCTCAACGCTTCCAGGTGACGGGCGTCGACATCTCGGCTCGGCAGATCGAGCTGGCACGACAGAACGTGCCCGGGGCCCGGTTCGTTCAAGCCGACATCACACAACTCGACCTGGCCCCCGGCAGTTTTGATGGGATAGCAGCGTTCTATTCCATCATCCACGTACCGCGCCAGGAACAGCTCAAGCTTTTGCAGGACATCGCGTCGTGGCTGCGCCCCGGCGGACTGCTGGTAGCGGCGATGAGCGCGCATTCGGCCAAAGTGGATTTCGACGAGGACTTTTTGGGCGCGCCGATGTACTGGAGCGGCTTCGATGGCGAGACCAACCAGCGGATGGTCGAGGAAGCCGGACTGCGCATCGTCAGCGCCCGGGAAGAGACGGTGCCAGAGTTTGACCAGCCGGTCACCTTTCTCTGGATCGTTGCGCAAAAGCCAGTTTTGTAGGACAATAAGCAGCAGGTTTCGAAAGTAGGGTTGATGTTGGCTTTGTCAGTCAACCAGGAACGCGTAGAGAGTCCCAGGGATTTCTAGGAGGAAAGAAAAATGAGCGAAGAACAAACCCGGACGGAGGAATTCAACGTCAGCGGCGACATGCTCGTCGCCAAGATCAAGGAGTTGGTACACGAGGGCAATATCCGGCGCGTCATCATCAAGAACGAGGATGGCAGGACGCTGATCGACATCCCCCTGACGGTCGGCGTGGTCGGAGCCCTGGTCGCGCCGCAGTTGGCCGCGCTGGGCGCTATCGCGGCCCTGGTCTCGCGCGGCACGCTCGTCGTGGAGAAAATGGAGACGTAGCGCCTTTCAAGGATAAGGTCGAAACGTCATCGCAAGACGCCCCACGTGAGCGTGCTCACGTGGGGCGTTTTGCTGTCCCAGGCAGGGGAAATTGTGATTTCAACGGGGGAAGAACCGGAAATGGAACGGGCATGGTGGATCAGGGATCCACCTTCAGCGGCAAGCTCGCCGCCAGGAGCGTCGAGACGACAAACGATCCCAGCGCGTAGTAGATCGATAACGTATAATTGCCCGACAGATCCCGCAGCAGCCCACCGATAAACGATCCGGCAAATGGACCAATCCCCATCACGATCAGCGTCGCCAGCCCCCAGATCTTGCCCAGCGTCCGGCTGCCATAGGTCGCCCCGACGTATCCCACCACACCGCCGGGCACGATGGCCCAGTAGACAGCAAAGACGAAGCAAGCCGCGTAGGCGAGCGCCAACCGGCCGGACACGAGCAGGAGGATACAGGCCACGGCGCCGGTGGATGGACCGACCAGCAGCATGATCTTGCGCCCGCGCGCCTCGTGGCCCACCGCCTGGACAACCCAGTCGGCCACGCGGCCCATCAGCGGCATGCTGGCGATGCCGATCAGGCCGATGATAGCATAGATGCCGGTCGCCTGCTGGAGTGAATAGCCCACGTCGTCGGTCCAGTAGCTCACGACCTGGGTCCAGATCAGGAACTCGGCCATCATGCTGGTCAAAAAAGTGAGGATCGCGCCCCAAATGGCGTAGCGGGCAAAGGCGTCGCCGACGCGCCACTCGTATTCGACGGCCGGCGCGCCCTTCAATGACCCGAACGGCTGCAGCTCGTACTGTTCCGGGCGGCGCCGGGCGGCCAGCGCCGCCAGCGCCAGCGCCGCCAGCACGAGCACGCCCAGCAGCGTCATCTGGCTGCGCCAGGCCGCGTCCAGCGCCTGGAGCGCCGGGGCGACGGCGACCGAAGCGCGCACCGCAGGATCGACCAGCGCATCGGCGATCAAGCGCGCCAGGTCAGGCGGAGCGAGCGCGGCGACGTCAGCCCCAACGGCGGCGATCACCGCTTGCTCCAGCGCCCGTTGCGCCGCGCCCAAGCGGGGCCGCACCATCTGCGCCAGGACGAACTGGGCCACCGGCGCGCCGGCAAAGGCCACCCCCCACATCGTGGCATACGTCTTACCCACGTACCATTGGCGCACCGAGACGGTCGAAGTGACCCACAGCAGGCCGGTGGCGACGCCGCCGAGCAATCCAAAGGTGACCAGGTAGGCCAGGTGGGTATCGACGCGCGCGGTGAGGATGAAGCCCAGGCTGCCCAAGACCGCCGCGCCAGCGTAAACCGGCCGCGCGCCCCACCGATCGAGCATCAGCCCGCTGAAATAGGCGGTGACGGCGTAACAGACCATCATCAACGAATAGCCCAGCGTCACCTGAGAGGCGCTCCATCCCAGCGCCGTCCCCATCGGCCCCTTGAGGATCGCAAAGGTCGCCCGGTAACCGAACAGACAAAACACCGCCAGCCACGAGGCGATCACCACCGACCATCCATACCAGCGCGCGCGACGCTCCATCACCCCACCTCCTCACTCCTTTGTACAGTCCGCGTCTACACACCCCAACCC
>DSAR01000287.1 GCA_011046405.1 Chloroflexota bacterium
GAAGTGGGACGCAGATGACGCTCCTGCGGAGCGGATGCAGACTTCCGCAGATAAAGACTCAAAAATCAGCGTTTATCCGCGTTTTTCTGCGTCCAAAACCTTTTCTTAACGATCAAGTGCGTACTCCTAATACGTGACAAACCGCGCAGCGAGCAACCTCGTGCGTCTAAGCCCCCTGGATTTGCTTGGTTTCCCCCCACTCGCTCAAATTTGCCACAGAAGCGAAAGAGTGATATGCTTAAAATGAAAGGAGACAAGTTATGCAAATCGCGAATGTCGAAATTACACCGGTTGACCTGCAATTGAGGCTGCCCTATCGCACGGCCTACCATCCCAAAGGGGAGGTTGATCGCGTGACAATCGTGTTCGTGCGGGTCGAGACGCGCCAGGGAAAGACTGCCTGGGGTTGCGCCGCCTTCGATACCGATCTAACCGGCGAAACACGAGACAGCGTCCTCCAGGCCTGTCACGCCTGCGCCGAGCGCGCGCCGGACCTCAACCCCCTCAACACCGAATACGCCCTTGAGCAACTGGCTCCGATCGCCCACGAGACGCCATCGGCCCTGTGCGCTTTCGACCTGGCCTTCCACGATTTGCTGGGCCTGGCTACCGGATTGCCGCTCCATCGCCTGCTGGGGGGATTCCGGAATCGGATCCAGACTTCCGTCACCATCAGTGTGGCCCCGGTCAAAGAGACCGTGGAACTGGCCCGTGACCGCGTCCGGCAAGGATTCCGCATCCTCAAGGTCAAGGGCGGGCTCGACCCCGACGAGGACGTCCAGCGTATACGCGCCATTCGCAAGCTGTACCCCAACCTCGTCCTGCGTCTGGACGCTGACCAGGGATATAGCGTCCAACAGGCCATCGACGTGGCCCGCGCCCTGGAAGGCGACATGGAAATGCTGGAACAACCGGTGCCGGCCGACGACCTGGATGGCCTCTACCAGGTCGCCAAGCACAGCAACGTGCCCATCTTGGCCGACGAAAGCGTCACCGGGCCAGCGTCGGCGCTCGACGTCGCCACCCGTCGCTGCGCCGATGGGTTGAGCATCAAATTGGCGACCTGTGGCGGATTGCGCTGCGCGCGCCAGATCGACGCCATCGCCCGAGCCGCCCAGATGGATACGATGGTCAGTTGTCTCAATGAACCGGCCTTGCTCACGGCCGCCGGGCTATGTTTCGCCTTGAGTAGCCCCAACGTGCGCTATGGCGATCTCGATGGTCACCTGGACCTGATCGACGATCCCACCATAGCAGGCTTTCAACTGAAGGATGGCGAGTTGATCGCCACCGATGTACCCGGCCTGGGCTGCCGGGTGGATTTATAGATACCTACGCACATCATCGAAATCAAGAATCAGGAGGACGTATGGCCAAAACACGTACGCGCTGGGTTTGCCAGGAATGTGGGCGCACGACGCCCCGCCACATGGGCCGCTGTCCGGGCTGCGGTCAGTGGAACACGATGGTCGAGCAAATTGATGAATCCACCAAAACGTCGACCGGCCTTCGACAGGCACCCGGCGGCGCACCCCTGCGCTTGAAAGACGTCGAGATTGGCGAACTCGAACGCCTGGCACTGCCAATGAAAGAGTTCTCCCGCGTGTTAGGCGGCGGCATCGTCCCTGGCTCGCTCATCCTGGTCGGCGGGGATCCGGGAATCGGGAAAAGCACCCTCCTCCTGCAAGCAGCCGGTCTCCTGACCAAGGCGACGAAGAAGCCGGTTTTGTACGTCTCGGGTGAGGAGTCAGCCCGCCAGATCAAGATGCGGGCCGACCGGCTCTCGATCCAGGAGGACGACCTGTTCGTGTTGACCGAGACCCGCCTGGAGGCCATCGTGCGTCACGCCGAACAGATTCAACCGGCGGCGATGATCGTCGACTCGATCCAGACCATCACCTCAGAAGAGATCGACTCGGCCGCCGGATCGATCAGCCAGGTGCGTCGCGCCGCCTCCCTCTTCCAGGGCTGGGCCAAGACCGAGGGGGTGTCGGTCTTTCTGGTCGGTCACGTGACCAAGTCCGGTGCCATCGCCGGGCCCAAGGTGCTGGAACACATCGTCGATACCGTGCTCTACCTGGAAGGGGATCGCTTTCACACCTATCGGCTGCTGCGCTCGGTCAAGAATCGCTTTGGCGCCACCTCCGAGGTCGGCGTGTTCGAGATGCAAGAGCGGGGGATGGTCGAGGTGAAAAATCCATCAGAGGTATTCCTGGCGGAACGGATGATCAACGCTCCGGGATCGGCCATCGCGGTGACGATGGAGGGCACCCGTTCCCTCCTGGTAGAAATTCAGGCACTCGCCAGCCACACCAGTTTCGGGCACCCCCGGCGCACGGCCAACGGCGTGGACTTCAACCGCTTGCTGCTGATCGCGGCGGTGCTCTCCCGGCGGGTGGGATTGCGGCTGTACGACCAGGACGTCTTCGCCAACGTCGTCGGCGGCCTGCAAGTTGGGGAACCGGCCGCCGACCTGGCAATTGCAGTGGCTATCGCTTCCAGCGTGCGCGACCGTCCCGTGAAGGCGGATATGACGATCATTGGCGAGGTCGGGCTTTCCGGTGAGGTGCGCACGGTGAGTCAAACGTCAGCCCGGTTGAAGGAAGCCGCCCGGCTGGGATTCCGCCGCTGCCTGCTCCCCCACCACCGGCGCAAAGGGCAAGAGCCATGGCCTGCCGACATCGAAACCATCCCCGTGCGTTCCGTCTCCGAGGCGGTGGAGAAGGCATTGGTGTAGAATTTTCACTCGATATATGCTATAATGGGAGTGAGGGCAACCATTTAGCCAGGCAGCCCGGTCAGCAATGTATTTTGCAACAAGGACAATTTATTACACAGATGATAACGTCGCCCAGAACGTCGAGAGGATACCTTGTTGGCCGACATGTGTATGGTCATCATTGGCGGAGTAAAGGAGGTCAATTATGTTCGACTGCATCATCTACGCCACCGATGGATCGGAGCACGCAAGGGAAGCATTAGCTTACGCTCGCGATCTCGCAAAGCTTCACCAGACCAGGCTCTACATCGTCCACGCCTATGCTCCCCTGGTCGACCTGAAGAACTTCGGAAATTACGACGAAATCATCGCTCTCCGGATCGCCCAGGGGCACGAAATCCTCGACGCAGCGCTAGAGGAACTGGTCCCGCATGGCATCGACGTCCACACTGAGTTGCTCGAAGGGCCTATGGCGGAGGCCATCATCCGGATCGCCGAAGTGCGGGATGCCGATCTGATCATCATCGGCGCCCGAGGTCTCAGTAGTTTTCAGGGCCTTCTATTGGGCAGCGTGAGCCAGAAAGTCATCCAATACGCGCCCTGTCCGGTATTGGTGGTGCGCTGAATAAGTATCGCTAGTCTACTCTTTCGGGATCGTTAGTCTAACTTGACAATGGCACATTTATCCCCGGCGAATAAATTCGCGGGCCACAACTGCAAAGTCGGCCTACGCCGACTATAAACTAACCTGCGAAGTATCTTCTCAATAAGTTGGGGAGCTGTGGCCGGTCTCCCGACCGAGCCACAGCGGGCACGGTCAGGAGACCGGCCCGAGCGAGTTTGCCCCGGTTTATTGAGATGATACCTGCGAAGGCAGGTTTTGCAGTGCGTGATTTTTACGCGCTGTAGCCACGCGGTTTTAACCGCTGTGCGCTGTAATGTGCCATTGTCAAA
>DSAR01000420.1 GCA_011046405.1 Chloroflexota bacterium
CCCCTCGCCTCCATAAATTCCCCCAGCCGCCACAGCCCCATCCCCCGCCGGAGATGGGGATTGGCGGCCAAATCGGGTCGGAGGCGACTCAGGTCGCCGCCCACTTCCACACTCGCCCAGCCAGCCAGCCAGGCCTCCGCCTCGGCCTGGGCGCTCGCCTCATCGTACCCCTCGTCGGGCGCGTAGCGAAGCACGGGAAAAGCGTTGATCTGGGGATCGTCGATCAGGTCTGCCGCCCGCAAGCCGTAATAATCGAGAGGCTGGGCCGCCCGCGCCGCCTCCCAGGCTTCGTAAGCCCCGGCCCAATCGTCCTGCCGCATCCGGAGCTTTCCCAGCCACAGGAGCGTCATCGGCCGGTAAGCGGACGTGGGATAGATGGCGGTCAACGTATCCCAGGCCACGGCCGCCTCGACCCACTCCTCCTTTTGATAGGATTGGAATCCACTGCGGAACAACGCCAGGTCGCCATAGTCGGAACGGGGATATTGAACGTGGCAATCCATGTAAGCCTGGGCGGCGGCCTCTAAATCCCCCGCCTGATCCAGGAGACGGGCCGCTTCCCACAGCGCCTCTGGGGCGCGCCGGTGCTCGGGCGCCGCCTCGACAAACGCCCGGTAGGTCTCAATGGCGCTCGTCGTATTGCCGGCGTTGACGTAAGCCTGGGCCAACCGCATCCAACTGTCACCCCAATGCCGGTGATCGGGATACGCCCCGATCAGCGTCTGGAAGTGCCCCGCAGCCAGGCCCGGACTGCCGGCCGCCATGTGCGAAAGCCCCACGTACCAGTGGGCGTCGGCGACGTACAGCTCTGGGGCAGTCTCCAGGTAACGATTGAGCGCCGCCAGCGCCGGGGCATACGAGCGGCTGTGATAATTGACCACCCCCCGCAGGTAATCGTCCACCGGCCGACCCGCATTCACCAATTCTATCAGCGAGAGGTAGGCGTGGTATTCGTCGAGGTAGGTCTCGACGAGCGAGAGGTGCCGCTCGTAACCCGCCTCCGTCTCGCCAGCCAGGAGGAGCGTCTGGGCGGCCTGGTGCTCGATCCGCGCCCGGTAGGCCCGGATCTGGGCCACGTCCAGGATGGCGTCATACTGTGCGATGGCCGCGTCGTAATCCGCCATCGCCGCGTAGGACAGGGCCAAGCGCTCTCGCATCCCCACCTCGAAAGAGCGACTGGGCGCCGTCATAACCGCCACTGAATAGAAATGGGTCGCGGTGACGTACGCCCCGCCGGCGTGGTAGGCGTCGCCCAGGAACTCGTTGACGTCCGGTGTGATGACGGTCCCGGCGGAGAGATGGGCGTGGTAGGCCGTCGTCGCTGACAGCGGCTCGCCCGCCCCCACCAGCGCCTTGCCCAGCAGGAAGTAAGCGTCTGACGTCAACGGGCTGGTGGGATAAAGCGTGACAAAGTCACGGAAGGCCTCAGCGGCCTCGGGATAGGCGCCGTCGCGCAGGTAAGCCTCTCCCAGACCGATGTACGCCCCGGCCGCTGCGTCCTCCGGGGCGTAAGATGCAGCGATCACGGCCCGATACGCCTCGGCCGCCGCCGGATAGTTCCCCACGTGCATCGCCTGCCACGCCTCGGTGAGCCACTCGGCCGGATCCGGCGTCGGGGTCGGCGTGGGGGTAGGCGTAGGCGTCGGTGTAGGCGTCGGCGTAAACGTGGGCGCCGGCGTAGGCGTGCGCGTGGGGGTATGCGTCGGCGTCTCGGTCGGCGCGATGAAGACCGGCAAATCGAGCGGCGCGTCGCAGGCCACCAGCGTCGCCAATCCCAAAACAAAGAGTAAGGTTAAAATCCACCTGATTCTTTTCATACGGACATTATCCCCAAGGCTGACATATTTGTCAACAAGAAGAAACCAGGTTTTTTTGAAAAACCTGGTTTCTGGCAATCCTAACGAACGATATCGAGTTGGCGAAAGAGGGCTAACTTGCCCACTTGCAACTTGCAGACTTGAAACTATTCCCCCAAAACCTCCATAAAACGGATCGACGTCTCAATCCCCCGGTAGAAGTTGGGCAGGTGGAATTTCTCGTTAGGCGAGTGTAAGCGATCATCCGGAAGGCCAAAACCCATCAGGACCGTCTCGATATCCAACGCTTGCTGGAACAACGCCACGACGGGAATCGACCCACCCTCACGGACGAAGACCGGTTCCCGGCCAAAGACCTCGGTGTAGGCCTGGAAGGCGGCCTGCATCGCCGGGCTATCACGGCGCACGATGGCCCCGTCGCCGCCGTGCAATTCACGCACTTTGACCGAGACAGTCGGCGGCGCGATCTGCTTCAGATAATCCGCGGCCAATTGGGCAATTTCCTCTGGATCCTGATCAGGCACCAGGCGCATCGAAATCTTGGCGAAAGCCCTGCTCGGAAGCACCGTCTTGGCCCCCGGCTGGATGTATCCACCCCACATCCCGTTGACGTCCAAGGTGGGCCGGGCCGACGCCCGTTCAACGATGGTGTAGCCTTGCTCGCCCCAATCGGTCTTCACGCCAGATTCCTGGAGCCAACTCTGCCGGTCGAAAGGCGCTTTGGCCAAAGCTTGTCGTTCCTCGGCCGATAGGTCTCGCACCTGATCGTAGAAACCCGGAATGGCAATTCGACCGTCTTCGTCGTGGAGTTGGGCGATCATCCCACACAGAGCATTGATCGGGTTTTGTACCGCGCCCCCATAGGTACCAGAATGCAAATCGTGATCCGGACCGGTTACCTCGACCTCGACGTAGACGATGCCGCGCAACCCGTAGACGATGGAGGGCGTGTCTTCGCCCAGGATGTGTGTATCGGAGATCAGGGCTACGTCGGCGTCCAGAAGATCGATGTGCTCGTGGACGAAGGGGGTCAAACTCGGGCTGCCGCATTCTTCTTCACCTTCGAAGATGCACTTGACGTTGACCGGCAAGCTGCCGTTCGTCTTCGCCAGCGCCTCCACCGCCTTGACGTGGACGTACATCTGCCCCTTATCGTCGGATGCCCCCCGAGCGAAGACGTCGTCCCCCACGATAGTCGGCTCGAACGGGGGCGTCTTCCACTCGTCCATCGGATCGGGAGGCTGCACGTCGTAATGGCCGTAAATCAGGACGGTCGGCGCGTCGCTTCCCGCCCCCATCCATTCGGCGTATACCACGGGATGACCGGCAGTGGGCATCACATCCGCCCTGGGGAAGCCAGCCGCCGACAATTGCTCGCACAACCAGGCGGCTGCGCGCTCGACGTCCGGCTGATGGTCCGGCTGTGTGCTGACACTGGGGATGCGCAGGAACTCCTGGAGCTCCTGCAAAAATTTGTTCTGGTAGAATCGTGCGTACGCTAGAGCGTTCAATAGACACCTCTGAATGCTAGAATTCCAACTTGCTTATTCTACATCAGAGCACCGACTTTGACAAGGGGACGACGTGTCATTCGAGAAGGATAAAACTGGAGTTTTCCAGTCAATCGTCATTAGAATTCGGAAGTCTCAAAAGGCGCATTGAACAGCCGATTTTGACGTGACAGTCAATCGACTTTGCCTCTGAGATACTCGACGGAAGACTTCCGAATTCTTGGCTCTCTGCTAGTTCGCCTGGTTGGATTAGCAAATGGTCAGTTTTTCGCCACGAATTACACGAATTGTCACTAATTTTTGGGTTTTTCGTGTTAATTCGTGTAATTCGTGGC
>DSAR01000566.1 GCA_011046405.1 Chloroflexota bacterium
CCAATAATGAGATCAACCAACGCGTCAAAGGTATCCGTTCCAGGGCGGGGAAAAGGCGTGGCGCGCCTCGTCGCCGAAACAGCACCGTCGCTAGCAGGAACAAGATGATTGCCACAGCGCCAATTCCCAATAAGCGAGCCGGCAGGGCCAGCCACTCAGGCAAGGTCAAGACGAGCGAAAGCGCCACGATCAGCCCCAATAACATCAACACGTCCCACAACTTCTCCAGCGCCACCGTCCCCAGGGCGCGCGCGCGATGGCCCTCCCCCAGGGCCGCCGCCCGGGCCACGATGCCCAATTGAGAGAACACGAGGTAATTGACCACCTGGCCGACCAGCAACGCCTTCAACAGCTTGAGCGGGCCGAAACGCTGCGGCAACAACAAACCGCGCCAGCGAAGCACACGCGCGGCGATGGTGAGCAAGACGGTCGCCAGGGCCAGGGCCGTCCATCCCACGTCGGCCGAGCGCAACGCCCGCCCCACCTGCCGCCAATCCAGCGCCCAGGCCGCCCAGACGATCAGGACGACGCTCACGGCGCCGCCCACCCAGAAGCGCCAATTGCGATACCAACAACGCCGGGCGTCCATCTCCGTCACGCTCAATCTCAATAGGCCCCCTCGCCGCGCAAGACCGCGCCCACCGTCATCCACAGGATCCGCAGATCGAGCCACACCGACCAGTTGCGGATGTAGTAGAGGTCGTCCTCCATCCGCAGCGTGTAATCGGCCCGGTCGCTGCGCCCGTGAACCTGCCACCAACCGGTCATCCCCTGGGGGACGGCGAAACGGCGCCGGTGCTGCAACTCGTAGCGCTCGACGAGTGCGGGCAACTCCGGGCGCGGCCCGACCAGGCTCATATCCCCCCGGAGCACGTTGAAGATCTGCGGCAGTTCGTCGATGCTGAAACGGCGCAACACCCGCCCAACCGGCGTGACACGCGGGTCATCCGGCCGCTTGACGAAGACCGGCGAACCGTCGTCCCCATCACACACCAACTGCGCCTCATCGACCTCGGCCCCTTCGTACATCGTGCGGAACTTGAGCATCTGGAACGGCCGACCGCCCTCGCCGACCCGCTGCTGGCGCAGGAGCACCGGTCCCGGCGACCCCAGCCGGATCGCCACGGCCGCCCCCGCCATAATCGGGGAAAACAGCAGCAGCGCCACGCCGCCCACCGCCAGGTCGAACAAGCGCTTCACCACCCGGTCCGGCCCCTCGATGGCCGGTTCGCGCAGGCCGATCAGGGGAATCCCGGCGAACTCCTCGGCCGAGGCGCGGATGAAGACCAGGTCGAACACGTCAGGTACCAGCCGCACGTTGACCGGCAGCGTCTGCAACGCCAGGATGATCTGCCGCACCTGCTCCTGCGCGCGCGGCGGCAGGGCCAGGATCACCTCGTCCACGCTCTGCCCCGAGACCACCTCGCCGACGTCGGCCAACGTCCCCAGCACCGGCCGGCCGGTGTAGCGTCGCCCCTGCTTCTCTGTGTCGTCGTCCACGTAGCCTAGCAGGTCCAACCCGGCCCAGCCGTAGGCCTGGATCGCCTGGCCCAGGCGCTGGCCCACAGCACCGGCGCCGACGACGAGCACCCGCCGCGATTCCCCCAGGTGCGCGCCCAGGCCCCCTTGCATCAAGCACCGCAATACCCGGCGCCATCCCAGCAGGAGGAGCAGGTCCAACACGTAGAAGTAGAAGAACAACAGCCGGGAGAACTCGCGGAAGAAGAGATAGGCCACGCCGGCGAAGACGAGCGAGGCCCAGGTGACCGCGCTCCACACCGCCTGCACGTCGTCCAGATAACGCAGGCCCCGCGCCGGATCGTAGACGCGCAGGCCCAGGAAAGCCAGGGCCCAGATCCCCGGGACCAGCACGTAGAACCACGGCCCAAACCTCAGGGGTTCGTCCAGGTAGATGCCCACGGGCAGATTGAGGCGCAAAATCATAGCCAAGTGCAGCGCGGCGGCGGTCAACGCCAGGTCGACGAGCAACATCAACAAACCCAGACGGGTCCCGATCCGTTTAAGCACCTTTAAGCCCTCTTAATCCCTTTCGACGCGCCACACCCGCCAGGCCGTCCACAACTGCCACAGGCTCATCCCGCACAGCAGGCTCCACAACACCCGCTCCCACCAACGCGGCCCGATCAAGGCCAGGCTCAGGCTGACGAGCACCAGCCCAACCGAAAGCCAGACCTGGAACGCCGGCCCGTTGAGCCGCGCCCGTAACCGCTCGCCCCGGCGTTTGGCCTCGTAGGATGCGTGGCTCAGCGCGGCCAGGATCACCGCGGCGCCCAGCACCCACAGGCTGTTGAAGGTCAAGCTTACCCAGTCGATCACGGCTTATGCCCTATGTCCGATGTCTATCCAGGACAGGCCGAGTTCTGCCAGTTTGGCCCGCGTCGGGCGGCCTTGCGCGTCCCAGCCGGCCATCTGGTAATAGAGCGCCTTTGCCTCCGTCATCTCCTCGGCCGTGACCGCGACGCCGTCGCTGGCCCCGCCCTGGAGTGGCTTCAGGAGCTTGGACGGCACCGTGTCCGCCTCGCTTCCCACCCCCTCGCGGGCGTTGAAAGCCCGGAGCATGTTTAACTGGCGCTCGCCCACTTTCATCAGTTCCCACAACGTCACGTCCCAGCCGGTAGCCGCGCGGACCACCTGGGCGTACTGGTGCGGGTCGTACAACTGGAAGCCGCCGCCGTAGACGAACTTGCACAGGCTCACGCTGTCGATGCTGTGGACCAGGTACTGGGTGTACAACACGAAGCGCACCTTCTCCGCGTTTAACACCTCCGGAGGTTGCGGGTCGTGCATGCCCAACTGGGCCATACGCTCGGGATACCCCAGGTAGGACGTGTCGTGCTCGTATGAGGTGTGATCGGCGCCGCCGGGATTGACCGCATAGAGCAGGCCGATACCGCGCTTGACCTGCGGCATGTGGGCCGGGAACTCCCGCCCCTTCACCGCCACCACCAGATCGTGCCCCATCTCCAGGATGTCGGCCGCCCGCTCCGAACCCTGGCCCAGCGCGCGGGCGAAGCGCCCCTCGCGCCGGCCGATGCGCTCCACCAGGGTCACCAAGGCCTCGGCGTTGCCGAAGTGCAGGTCCAGGCCCTCGGTGTCCTCCTCGGTCAACAACCCTTCCTCGAAACAATCCATCGCCCAGGCGATGGTCGCGCCGCAGGAGATGGTGTCCATCCCGTACATGTTGCACAACTGGTTGGCCCGGGCGACCGCCTCCAGGTCAGAGACACCGCAATAGGAACCCATCGTCGAGAGCGTCTCGTACTCCGGCCCCCCGTAACGGGCGTCGACCGGAAACGCGCCCTCGCTCACCTCGACCACCGGCTTGCAGCGAACGGCGCAGGCGTAACACGTGTCCCGCTCCTTGCGAATCGTCTCGGCCATGCGCTTTCCACCCAACGCCTCGGCCCCCTCGAAGGTGCCACTGGACCAGTTGCGCGTCGGCAGGCCCCCCACCCGGTCCTGGGAGGTGACGATGCCCGCCGTCCCGAAGAGACTCAAGCCCGCCACGTCCGACTTGTCGACGTGTTCCGCCCCCCACTGGGCCAGCGCCTTCAACCCCTCGGGGTCGGCGATCTCGGGGCGCTCGTGGCCCCGCACGGCGACTGCGCGGAGGTTCTTGGCAGCCATCACCGTGCCCATCC
>DSAR01000414.1 GCA_011046405.1 Chloroflexota bacterium
CTCGCCGACTCGCTGACTCGCTGACTCGCTGATTCGCTGATTCGCTGATTCGCTGATTCGCTGATTCGCTGATTCGCTGATTCGCTGATTCGCTGATTCGCTGATTCGCTCATTCGCTGACTCGCTGATTCGCCGACTCGCTGATTCGCCGACTCGCTCATTCGCTCATTCGATGCGTGAGTTTGCGGGTTTCGTAGCGCAGTTTTTTGGTGCGCCAGGCGTCGGTTTGGCCGCCGCGTTCCAGTAGTTCGGCCTGTTTCTGGGCCTCGCCAGCCAGTTCTTCTTCTCCCATATCGAGCAGGCGTGTGGCGGCAGCGCGAAGCTTTTGCGTCGCGCCCTCGACGTCGCCGGCTTCCACGTCGGCCTGGGCCCGTCGCTGTAGTTTATAGGCGATCAGGGCCTCCACAATGTGCATCACCCCAGGGATCGGTTGGTGTACGTAATTGACTTCGTCGACGTATTCGATGACGACGTCCTCTCGAATTTTGTATCCGGAGAGGTTGCTCCTGTCGATGCTGACCGGGTCGTCACAGGCCAGGAGCGCCTGGGCCAGGCGAAAGATACCTGCCGGACGCGGGGGCGCGATCATCTCGATCAACAGCGCCGGTTTCTCTCCCGCCACCATATCGCCCAACAGGAAGTTATAACTGCCGCCTTCTTCGAGCACCTCTACCGGCCCGATGGAGGGACGGACGCGATGGGCCGCCCGGACCTGTACGCCTTGCGCGGGCCGGAGTTTGATCTCCAGGTGGCGGTAACTCACCGCCTGGGCGCGCTGCAATTCCTGGGCCAGCACAGCCGGGATGTCCTCGGGCGTTTCCAGGAGGTAGGCCTCACCGCCGGTCTGGTCGGCGATGGGGATCATCAACTCCTCGTTGAATTCGCCGCCCAGCCCGATGGTGCTGATGGGGATGTTGGCCTGCCGGGCGTGAAGCGCCCACGTCCGGCAGACGTCCTCGTCGAGGGTGAAGCCATCGGTGAGGACGAGCAGTCGATTCGCCAAGTTGGCCGAGGCGCCTGTTCGCAGTTCCTCGATCCCCAGCGCCAACCCGCGCCCGATGTACGTATCATCGCCCAGTTGCAATTTATCCAGCTCGTCGACGACGTTCAGCAGACGTTCCTTGTGAGCGCCAGCGCTGTTTTTGATCAGGGTGACGGCCTCACCGGCGAAGGCGAGCAGCGAGAAGCGGTCGCTTGGGCGGAGATGCTCGACGGTGGTCTGGAGTGCGTCTCGGACGCGGTCGATTTTTCGCGGCAGTCGGGCCAGCACCTCGGGCGGGATCTCGGTCGATTGCCAGGCAGGCACGCCGTCGATCAATATCTCCTGCAGCAGCCCGCTGTGGGCCAACTCTTGAAATTGCTCGTCGTTGGCCACGCGGATGTGCATCGACTCGCTGACGTCGAGCACCAGGGCCAGGTTGACGGGGAGTGAAGCGCTCCTCGTCTCCTCACCGATTTCCAGCAGCAGGTAGACCAGGCGTGGCCCGTCGGTGACCGGGATCGCGGGAGTGTTGAACGTGTAGTTCAGGCTCAATGTATTGCTCATAATGTTTACGTCCTTTGCTTTTACGCGTGCCTTTACTCGCTTCTTTGACAGAAGGCCAGCACACCGGGCACGCCGGTGTCTCTTTCCAGGGCTATCATTTTGCGCAACCCTTCGCCATAGGGGCCGTTCTGTCGGGTCATCTGCGCCATCGTCTTGGTTGCGCCCATCGCCTCTAACGTCTTGTAGGCCACCCACTCGGCGAAACCCTCGGTTACGAGAGGGTCTTGGAGTAAGGGGCAGTTTTCTCCCTGCCAGGCGTGGGCCCACTCGTGGGCGACCGTCTGGATCAGCAGAATCTGGGGCAGGCCCGAAAGCGCGTACATCACGCGTGCCATACCTTTCCGAACGAATAGGCCGATCAGACGGCTCGGGTCGCCGGGTGGGTGGGCGCTCGTTTCGGCCAGGCGGCGCATGTGCATGGCATCCGCCAGCGTGAAGTCGGCGCCGACGTTGAGGTGTAGACCCAGTTGCCTCGTAACGACGCTGATTACACGTTCGAAAAGGGCCCGCGCCTGGTCATGGTCGTAGACGGCGGTCTGGTGGCATCGGGCGCAGATAAGTCGTTCGTCCGGCAAGCGGATGGGGGCGCGTCCCATCGGCGTCCCGCAGACGTCGCAGCGGGGTGCGCGCTCCTGGCAAGCATCGCAGACGACGATGGCCTGACCTCGGTCGGATTCTGACCATGGGAGGCCGTTGGGGGTGTAGATCCATCCCTTTCCCCGCAAGCGGCGCCCACAGAGATGACAGTGCTTGATGGGCAACCTCCACTCGTTGCTTGATCTGAAATTGTATCGTCTCGTCTCATCGCTCACTCCATTGGATACGCTTGTTCCGCTGGGCGCTGGCGGACCCTAGCGGTCCAGACTCGTCTTAGCGCCCCCAGCGTGGGCACAGTTTATACGTATCGGGCGCGTTGGTGACGTTGCGCGAATTGGAACCATCGGCGTTGGCGACCCAGACGTCGTAAGCGCCGGCCGTCCCTACCGGTTGCAAGAAGACGAGCATCGAGCCGTCCGGCGAGAGGTAGGGGTCATACGCCTGCGGCAACACCGGTTCGTAGCCCCCGGCTATGGTATGGGCGCGATGTAGGGTTTGCTGAATGGCAAAGTAGAAATGGACGCTGTCAGGCGTCCACAATAGCGGTATTTGGGTGTTGACCGGGCCATTGTAGATCGACTGAAGCAGCGCGTTGTCTGAGACTCGATGGACGCTGAAAGAGTAATCGCCGGCTTCTGACCATAACGTGACCTTATGGACGCCATCGGGGGCCTGGCAATCCTTGGGGAAGCTCATCGCGCAGCGATAGCCGTAGGCGATGTTATATGATTGGCCCTCCAACGTCTTGGCCGTGCCCTGCCCGCTGCACGTCCACAGCGCGGAGGAGGTCGGGCCGAGGATCTGTCCCTGGGTCCAGGCGGGATCGGTCGTCGCCAGGTAGTAGGTGTCTCCGGCTTCGATGGTGTAGAAGATGCGGCCGACGTTCCCGGGCGGTGGCGGCGGCGACGTCGGTTGGGTGGGAACCGGCGTTGCGGGAGCTGGCCCGGCCGGCGTCGCCGTGGGCCCCACATTGCCCTGCCAGACCGAGATGTCGTCGATGTAGATTTGACCGCGCTGCGGACCGCTCTGGCGGTCGAGAACGATGGCGTGGAAACGCACCGGATAATCGAGCACGCCGTTGTCAGGCCCGGAGATGTGCCCGGAGGGCCACGGTTGGTTGGGCGCCAGGTAGCCCACCATCTGCCGCCAGCCGGTGTGGCTGACCTTGCCCAGGTGGGCGGACCAGACTTGATTTTGGGCGTCCTGGAACCAGACGTTGAAAAAATGGCCCGATCCATCCCCATAGACCCAGGCGCCGACGGTATTGGGGGTCCCCGATAAATTGATGGCGCGCAGGAAGACGACGTAATCGTCGCCGGAGGCCGGGAAGTCGTAGGCTAACTTGGCGGCGTAGCGACCGGTGCGCGCCTGTTCCTGGCTTTGCGTCAGTGTGCCGTAGGGCTGGTCGCCCCGGCGCCACGAACCGAACTGCTCGAAGTCGATGAGTGCCCCGGAGGCCGGCGGTGACTCGGCGGGCGAGGTCGGGGTGGGCGAGGGTGTCGTGTCCCGGGTCGGGGA
>DSAR01000516.1 GCA_011046405.1 Chloroflexota bacterium
CCCGCCGGATCACAATCCGGCAGTTTACAGGCGACGTGTTGGCTTCCGTCACCACCCATGATGGCCCTTGCCCCATCGACGCGGATTGTGATCCGCACTGCACACGTAGGCTGAGCAGTTACCAACTGCGTAAGTCCTAATTATAACGCAGGTACGGGTTAGGGCAAGATAATGCTATCCCTTGACTTTAATGAATTTCTAATGGAGCGCTAATGCGATTCTTATACTCCACTGCTAGATTAGTCTCTGTCTGGAAACCATCACGATGATCATCGAGTTTTGTGGGTAATAGGCTAATCCCCCCCCAAAAAAAAAGCGACATGAACGAGATGAGAGACGTAAGCAAACGCGAAAAAGATCTGCGCCAGGTTGTGCGAGAATTCTTCACGGACGCCACGGCGGACCTGGTGTTGGAAGCCCACGATTGCGCGGCCGAGCACTTTGACGAGGACTTTGCCAAATACGCCCGCGTGGCCGACATTCTGCTGTCTCAACAAGCCGATCCCGTCGTGATCGCTGGTGCGTTTTTGGCGCCCCTGCGTCAGTACGGCAGCATCAAGACCGACGAGATTCGGTCGCGTTTCGGGGAGACGCTCGCTGCCCTGGTGGAACAGGTCTTCTCAGAGGACGTTCTGCGCACCGACACCGAAGCGCATCGGGAGGCGGATCTCCAGCGTTTTCTCACCTCCATTTCCGGCGACCTGCGGGCCGTGATCCTGCGGGTCGGCCTGCGGCTGGCCGAGCTTGAGCGCCTGGTCGATCAAGGTGACGGCGAGCGCCAGGATATGGCGCAGGAGACGCTCGATCTCTACGTTCCCCTGGCAGACCGGATGGGTTTGGGGGCTCTCCGGACACGCCTGGAGGACGTCTGTCTCCACATCTTGCAACCGACCATCTACGACGAACTGGCGCGCAGCCTGGAGGAGACTCGCCTGGAGGACGAGGCCTACCTGGCCTTGCTGACCGATGGGACGAAGCGGCTCCTGAAGCAGCAGGGGATAAAGAGCGCAATTCACAGCCGGAAGAAAGGGCTGTACAGTCTATACCACAAGATGTGCCGGCTGGACGCCTCTCCCCGGGACGTCCTGGACCGGTTGGGCCTGCGGATCATCGTGTCGTCGGTGGAGGACTGTTACACCGTGCTGGGGTTCCTGCACACCCACTTTCGCCCCGTTCCGGGTGCTTTCGACGACTACATCGGCCTGCCCAAGGCCAATGGCTACCAATCCCTGCATACCTGCGTCTACCCGGTGCCCGACGTCTCTCGCAAGCCGGTCGAGTTCCAGATTCGCACCCAGGCGATGCATCGCGAGGCAGAGTATGGGATCGCCGCGCACTGGCGCTACAAGAGCGAGGCCGAAGCGCAGGCTCATCACGATCGGCAATTACAGTGGCTCCAGGGTTTGTTATCCCAGCGGGAGGAGGCGGCCAATCACGAGGACTTTATCGAACGGCTGCGCCAGCAGGTCTTTGGCGACGAGCAGCGGGTAGGAACGACCTAGCCCCTATCCCGGACAGAGCCGAAACCAATAAAGAGCGCTTCGTATGCAAAATTCTTGCACAAAAAACAAGCATGTCACTGGATAGGCACTATCACGTATCACTTGTCACTTTATCGCTGATTCGTTGCAATCGCCGATGACGTTCCCATCCCTGTGGATGTTGGTGATGCTCCCGCCGACGTCGCCGCTGACGGCGATAGCGTGATTGGAGGCGGCCATCCCCAGGAGAAGAGCCGCACCCACGAGCAGAAGCCCCGGCGCGACCGGCCAGTGGGAGGATCGGTACGGGGAGATCACAGGGCTATTTGTACAGGAAGTTTGTCACACGAGAGATATGTCATTAGCCACTACGTAACAGCAGACTTCTGCGTTAACATGTGAGCCAGATGCGTGGCAATAACAGCCACAAATCATCCTCCTTTCCTTGGCCATAGGCCCCCTGGAACCCCAGGGGGCCTTAGCTTTTATGACGCTGCTCCAGAAAAATGGCGTCGTCAACGACGCTCAATGATAACGCATCTGCACCAGCACCCGCTCTGGTTGGAATCCCCGTTTCTCCAGGGCCGCGACCATCGCGGGATTGGAAGTGGGTAATTCGATTCCGACTATCTTTTCACACAGGCGGGGTATGCCTGACAGTCCTTGACGAACCAGCACGTCCTCAAACGCTCCCTCCCATCCAGGAGCGACCAGGACTTCCAGACGATTGGCCCGACGGCCACGCTCTCGCAACGCCCGCACGGCACCTGTGATCATCGCGTCTTCCTCTATGACCCACCAGGCCTCGCGACGCCCGGAAAGCCAGCAATCCAACGTCCTTCCCCATCCCACCTCATAATCGCTCTTTCTCAGGCTTAGGAGCGCCCGATGTCGGGCCGGCACGGTGGCCCGCACCAATTGAAGCAGCACGGCGCTGTCCTGGCTCTGGACGCGACGCAACGCCGGGTGACGCAGAGGTTCCTCGTTCTCCCACGGGCCAGCTTGCCGCAGCAAATGCAAGGTGCGGCCAACAGATCGAAAGCCTAACTTCTCATAAAGTTTACGGGCCACGACGTTTTCCTCGCGCACCTCCAACCCAACCCATCCATCTCCTCCCGCCATCGCAACGGCATCCAAGGCGGCATCCATCAAGGCACGCCCGATCCCCCGTCCTCGATATGCTGGATGAACAGCCACATTACCGATGAAAAAGCTATCGTATTCTGTGCCCGGCCGCAGCGATACGTTACCCACTACCTTCCCGTCTTCGACCCACACAAAACCGGGGGCGCTATCCATCCAACCCCAGTTGAAGCAATAGAACAACCCTATCAAGAAACGCCAGCGAGCCATCCGCTGCATTTCTGCCAATGCCAGGGCCCCATCCACGCCCAGTGAGTCGCCAAAAGCCAGCGCCATCAGATCGGTGACCGCCTGGGCATCTCTCAAGGGGTTGAATGCACGTATCTTGTTAGTCGCTTGCCGCACACGTATTCCCGTCGCTACCATGTCGCGCTATTCCTCTACACTGGCTGGCCCAGCAAATATTGATGGAGGAGCGCCAATGCCGCCTCGGCCGATTGGATTTTGTTCGCCAATCGAGCGCCAGACCAAATGTGTTTTTCCACCCACTCGTTTCCAGCGTCCGCCAAAGCGATGAAAACCAGCCCGACCGGCTTTTCGTCCGTTCCGCCGCCAGGCCCGGCAATGCCAGTCACCGCCAGAGCAATGTCGGCGCCAAGGACACAGCGAGCGCCACGCGCCATAGCCAATACCGTTGGCTCGCTCACGGCTCCATAACGATTCAGAACGTCGCGTGGCACGCCCAGCAATGAAATTTTGATGGCGGTGGCATACGCCGTAACGCTCCCCAGGTAATAAGCCGAACTGCCGGGCACGTTGGTTATCCAATGACTGATAAGCCCGCCCGTGCAAGACTCGGCCAGACCCAACGTCATCCCTCGTGCGCCGAGCAACTCGCCAACCACAACCGCCAAGCGCTCGGTCGTCGATGATCTCATCGTCTAGATCTCCTCAATATATGTACCTTAAACCTGGAGTTTTCCAGTCAATCGTCATTAGAATTCGGAAGTCTCAAAAGGCGCATTGAACAGCCGATTTTGACGTGATAGTCAATCAACTTTGCCTCTGAGATACTCGACGGAAGACTTCCGA
>DSAR01000308.1 GCA_011046405.1 Chloroflexota bacterium
GGATCAAGCCAACCCTTACGTGGACGTCGCCATCGTCACGGGGCTGGGCGAGGCGCGCAACGCCATCATCGCCCGCACCGCCCAGGCAGTCATCGCCATCGGCGGGAGTTACGGCACGTTGAGCGAGATCGCCTTCGCGCTGCGCCTCGACACGCCTGTGGTGGGGCTGGGGACGTGGCAAATAAGGCGCGAGGGGCATCCCCCCGCGCCCATCATCTACGTCGACGCCCCTCAAGAGGCGGTCGCCCGCGCGTTGGCATTGGCCAAGCGAGCCTAGGGCGCGGCGTTGCCCTCCGAGTCCAACTCGATCATCTCGCCGGTGACGGTGAAAACGACCCGCTCACAGATGTTGGTCACCCGGTCAGCCGCCCGTTCCAGGTTGTGCGCCACCCACAACAGGTAATTCGCCTGCTCGATGGCCCGGGTATCGGCGAGGATGTAGGTCATCAGCTCCCGGTAAACCTGGTTGTAGAGGCAATCGACCTCGTCATCCTCCGGCGGAATAGCGCGAGCCAATGCCTGATCCTGGTTGATAAAAGCCTCCAACGCGCGGTGCAGCATGTCGCGCGCCTTCTCCGCCATGCGCGGCACGTCGACCAATGGCTTGATGAAAGGCTCTTTGCCGATCATCAAGTTGATCTTGGCGATCCCCTTGGCGTAATCCCCAATCCGCTCCAATTCGTGGGTGATGTCCAGCACGGCAGCGATGACGCGCAGATCACCCGCCATAGGCTGTTGCGTCGCGATGAGCGTCAGCGCTTCCTCTTCGATGGCAAAGCGCTTTTCGTTCAGCTTCCGGTCCCCGGCGATCAATTCCCTGGCCGCCTCTTGATCCTGCCGCTTGAGGTCCTGCACCGATTTGACGATGGCGTTCTCCACCATGCTACCCAGGACCAGAACGTCATCTTGAAGCTTCTGCAAATCCCGTTCGAAAGTCTCTCGCACCATCCGATTCCTCCAATAATTTCTATCCAGCCCGGCCGGTGATATAATCCTCGGTCAATTGCTTCTGCGGGCGGGTGAACAGGGTCTCGGTCGCGCCGAATTCGACCAGTTCGCCCAGCCAGAAGAAACCGGTCCAATCAGAGACACGCGCTGCCTGTTGCATACTGTGTGTGACGATCACGATACAGTAATCATTCTTGAGATCCTGCATCAACTCCTCAATCTGTAGCGTGGAGATCGGGTCCAGCGCCGAACAGGGCTCGTCCATCAAGATCACCTCCGGCTTGATGGCGATGGTGCGCGCGATGCACAAGCGCTGCTGCTGGCCCAGGGAAAGCGCCAACGCATCCTGCTTCAGATCATCCTTGACCTCGTCCCACAAGGCCGCGCCGTGCAAGCTTCGCTCGACGATCCCGTCCAGGCTTTCCTGTTTGTGTAACCCCAAGACACGCGGGCCAAAGGCCACGTTGTCGAAGACCGACTGGGGGAAGGGATTGGGACGTTGGAAAACCATCCCCACCCGCCGCCGCAATCCGACCACATCCGTATCCTGGGCATAGATATGCACGCCGTCCAACAACACCTGGCCCTCCAACCGCGTGCCGGGAATGGTGTCGTTCATCCGGTTGAGACAGCGCAAAAACGTGGACTTGCCGCACCCGGATGGCCCGATCAAGGCGGTGATCTGCCGGTCCCGGATCTCTATCTCGACGTCCGATAGAGCCTGAAAGCTGTGGTAGAAGAAGTTGAGACGTTTGACCTCGATTTTACACATTGAAAATATCCCGCTATCCAAATCGGCCGGTGATGTAATCCTCGGTTCGCTTCTCCTGGGGCGTGGTGAAAATCTGCTTGCCCGGCTGGTGTTCGATCAACTCACCCATCAAGAAAAAGGCCGCTTCGTCTGCCACACGGGCCGCCTGTTGGATGCTGTGGGGCACGATGACGATGGTGTAATCCTCTTTGAGCTTGAACAGCGATTCCTCCACCTTGGCGGTCGAGATGGGGTCCAGCCCTGACGTCGGTTCGTCGAGCAACAGGATCTCCGGTTCCAGGGCCAGGCTGCGGGCGATGCACAGACGCTGCTGCTGACCACCGGAAAGCGCGCTAGCGGGATCATCCAGACGATCTTTGACCTCGTCCCACAGGGCCGCCTGATTGAGGCTGCGAAACAACATCTCGTCCTGCAAGGCCTGATCTCGCACACCGGCCAACATCAGCCCGTAGACCACGTTTTCCCGGACGGTGCCGGGCAAGGGCAAGGGCAACGCAAACACCATGCCCACCCGCCGCCTCAACTGGGACGCGTTGACCTGGGGGCCATAGATGTCCGCTTCATCCAAATAGATATGCCCGGACATCCGCGTGCCGTCCACCAGATCGTTCAAGCGATTGATCAAACGCAACAGCGTCGTCTTGCCGCCGCCGGCCGGGCCAAAGAAGACCGTGATCGCCTTTTCCGGTACGTCGACGCTCACGTCCTTCAGCGCCTGCTTGGGGCCGTAGAAATAACTCACCTGCTCGATACGAATTTTCGCTCGCGTCATAGATAAATTACCATTGGCGTCGTCGCCGGTAGTAACTGCGGATGAGCGTCGCTGCGACGTTCATCGAGAGCACCAGGACGAGCAAGACCAAAGCCGTGCCATACTGGACACTGGCCGGCATACCGGGCACCTGGGTACTGATGACGTACAGGTGATACGGCAGCGCCATCGTCTGGTCGAATATCGACTGGGGCAAGCGGGGCAGGAAAAAGGCCGCCACGGTGAACAGGATCGGCGCCGTCTCTCCCGCCGCCCGCAAGATGCCCAGGATGACGCCGGTGATGATGCCCGGCAGCGCCTGGGGCAACACGATGTGGCGGATGCCCTGCCAGCGGGTCCCGCCCAGGCTGGCGCTGACGGTGCGGAACTCGGTCGGCACCGCGCGCAAGGCCTCTTCGGAAGCGCTGATGATGATGGGCAGCGTCATGATCGCCAACGTCAACGAGCCGGCCAGGAGCGACGTCCCGAAGTTCAAGAAGAGCACGAACAACCCCAGGCCAAACAAGCCATACACCACCGACGGAATCCCCGCCAGATTGATGATCGCCAACCGGATGGCGCGGGTGACCCAGTGATCGGGCGCGTACTCCGACAGATAGATCGCCCCACCCACGCCGACCGGGATCGCGGCCAGGGCGGTGCCCAGGGTGAGCAGCAGCGTGCCGACAATGGCGGGGAAAATGCCGCCCGCCTTCATCCCATCGCGCGGCATCGCCGTGAGGAATTCCCAATCGATCGCCCCAATGCCCTGCACCACGATGGCGCCGATGACGAACAGGATGGGGACGACCACGAGCAACGCCGCCAGGACCAACAGAGCGAAACCAATCCGCTGCACCGTATAACGACTCATCAGCGCAACCCTCCCCGGCGCCGTTTCTTGAAAATCGTCGAGGCCGCCGCCAGGTTGATGGCGAACGTCAAGACGAACAGGATGATGCCAATCCCAAAGAGCGCGTGGTAGTGCACGCTGCCCTGGGCCACCTCTCCCATCTCGGCCGCCACGGTCGCCGTCATCGTGCGGGCGGGGCGGAACAGCGAATCGAGCGCGAGAGGCATACGGGCCGCGTTGCCCGTCACCATCATCACCGCCATCGTCTCGCCGAAGGCGCGCGAGAAGCCCAGGACGATGGCGGCGATCACGCCGGGA
>DSAR01000399.1 GCA_011046405.1 Chloroflexota bacterium
AACGCGGCTCCTTTTGAGCATCAGAGGGAAGCAACGCGGCTCCTTTTGAGCATCAGAGGGAAGCAACGCGGCTCCTTTTGAGCATCAGAGGGAAGCAACGCGGCTCCTTCACGAGGTGCTCCACACTAAATTTTCAAACACGCTCTGAGTAGATAGAGTAGTCGTTTCTTTTGAGAGAATGCTAATGACATCTTTGATTTTCGAAGTTGGAGAATTGATCGACAGCCGCTACCGCGTGTTGAACGTGCTTGGCTCTGGAGGGATGGGTACGTTGTACCGTGTAGCCGACGAGGCCAAGGAAGGCCAGGTGGTGGCGCTCAAGACGGTGCTGACGAGCGCCGATTCGATCTCGGAGCGAGCGGTCGGTTTCCAACGGGAATTTCGACTGTTGACCCAGTTGCATCACCCAAACCTGGTGGCGGTCTACAATTACGGGATTACCGTCGAGGGAGAATTGTATTTCACGATGGAGTGGGTTGAGGGCCATGACCTGGATCCCAAGGGACGTTCCTGGCGCCCTGGCGAGACGATTCCCGTCATCGTGCAGATATGCAGGGCGTTGGCCTACTTGCACGCGCGGGGCATTGTGCATGGCGACGTGAAACCGCTCAACGTTTTGATGAGTGAGGGGCGGGTGCAGATCGTCGATTTCGGCCTGGCGTCGGAACTTCGCTCGGCTGAGAAATGGGCCCAATACTACACCCCCGGCTATTCGGCCCCGGAAGTGCGAAGAACGGGTATATTGGAACCTCGGTCGGACCTCTACAGCCTGGGGGCATTGTGGTATGCGTTGCTGCTCGGTGAGCCGCCGATGTTTATGCTCGGCGCCGAACGCTTGATTGCCTTTACGCTGCGCCAGGCGCTAGAAGGGAACGACGAGTTACCAGAGTCGATTGGCGACGTCATTTCGAAGTTGTTAGCCAAGAATCCGGCAGATCGTTACGCCAGTGCGAACGAGGTCGTCGAGCATATCAATCGAATCACCGGGAGCGACTATGCGCTCGAGACCCAGGAGACGGCCAGCAGTTACGCGCTGCGAGTGCACTTCGTGGATCGGGAGACCGAGATGGCGACGCTCCTGGAGGCGTGGCGCCAGGCTCAGGAGGGGGAAGGGCGGCTAACGTTGCTTGGAGGTGAGGCTGGCGTGGGAAAAACGCGCCTGGTGGAGGAGCTCGCCATCCAGGTGGCGTTGGAGGGGACACGGATCGTGACCGGTCAGTGCGTCGAGGAAGGACGGGTTGCCTACCGCCCCTGGCGTGAGGTGTTGCGGATTCTGATCCGTTACGTCGAACAGGCGCAGCAGGAGGAGATGCGTCATCTTGGCCCGGTACTGGCTACCTTGTTGCCGGAATTGTGGGAGCGGGCGTATATGGCCGGTCTTGCCCCGCCGGTCGAGTTGAAACCGGCGGCGGCTCAACAGCGGTTGAACGATGCCATCGTCGATCTGTTGCAATTGGCGGCCGCTTTGCGCCCGACCATCGTCGTGATCGAGAATGCTCACTGGGCCGACGAGTCGACGCTGGCCCTGTTGCAACTCCTGGCCCGCATCTCTGGCGAGGAAGATCTCTTGGTGTGTGTGACGTATCGTTCCGACGAGATCGAGCCCGGTCATCCCCTGGTGACACTGCGGGAGAGTGATGTGTGTCACGTCCTGGTGGAGAACCTTTCACCGGCGGTCACGGCCGAGTTGGTGCGGGCGATGTTGGGGTTGGATGCGCTGCCGGCCCCTTTGACCGAACGGGTGCAGCGGGCCACTGGCGGAAATGCATTCTTTGCCCAGGAGCTGATCCGCTCCCTGGCGGAAGATGGTGAGGTGCTTTGTCGGACGGTCGATGGTTGGCAGGTCGATAGCGATCAGATCCAGCATGTAGCCCTTCCGGACAGCATCGGGCAGGTCGTGGATCGGCGTTTGCGTCATCTTTCTCCGATTGGGCGTTCGGCTTTACAATGGGCATCGGTAGTGGGGCCGGTGTTTTGGGAGGGTGTCGTGGGGTGGCTGGGGAACGTCTCTTCCGAGCAGGTCAGATGGGCATTGGGCGAGGCTATTGAGCACGAATTGATCGTCGAGCGTGACACCTCCGTTTTCTCGAGTGAGCGCGAGTATTTTTTCAACAGGATGACGGTGCAGGAGGTCAGTTACCACGGGATACCGGTTGAACGACGGGCAGCCTACCACGCCCAGGTGGCCGAGTACTTGATAGCACGCAGTGATGGTGAGGCTGGCGAGCACGTGGGCCTGATCGCCGATCACCTGGAGCGGGCCGGGCAGTCGGAGCGGGCGGTGCCTTACCTGCGACGGGCGGGAGAACAGGCCGCCGCCCAGTTTTCCAACGCCGAGGCGATCGAGTATCTGAGCCGCGCGCTGGCCCTGGCGCCGGAGGACGCCCTGACGATGCAGTACGATATCCTTCTGACTCGTGAAAACGTTTACCAGTTGCAAGGAGAACGTGACGCCCAGTTGCAGGACATCCGGCAGTTGCACCAGCTGGCCCAGGATTTGAAAGATGTTAGCAAGCAGGCCGAGACAACTTTGCGGCAGGCCTATTACGCCGAAGCGACCGGCGATTACCCGGCCGCGATCGAGGCGGCGCAGGAAGCTATTCGCTTGGCCCAGGCAGCCGGGGATTCGCATCGTGAGGCGGTGGGATACCGCCGGATGGGGGAGGCGCTCTGGAAACAGGGGGACTACGAGGCGGCGCTGGATCCGCTGGAGCAGGCCCTGGCGTTGGCCCGGGCGCTCGACGCCGTGGCCGTCGAGGCGGGCAGCCTGCGCGACATCGGTGTGCTCTTCTGGTTCCAGGGAGATTACGAGCAAGCGGGGCAGTATTTTGCCCAGGCGTTAGAAATCTACCAGGTGGCGGGCATACGGGAAGAGATGGCGGGGACGTTCAATAACCTGGGCATCGTGGCCTGGTCTCAAGGGGATTATGCCAGGGCGCAGGCCTATTACGAACAGGGCCTGGCCGTCTGTCGCGAGGTCGGCGACCGGCGGGCCGAGGGGCTGATTTTCAACAACTTCGGTGAGGCCCTGCGCGCACTGGGGCGTTACGCCGAGGCGGAACCTTACTTCCGGCGCTCGTTGCGCATCGGTGAAGAAATCGACGAGCCCTCGGTCCAGGGATATGCGTTGACCAACCTGGGCCACGTTCTGGGCGCGTTGGGAAAGCTGGATGAGGCCGAGGTGGCCTATCGGGCGGCCCTGGAGATACGGCAGGCATTGGGCCAACAAAAATTGATGGTTGGGATCTGGGCCGGCTGGGCACAGGTCCTGTTGGAGCAGGGGGAACTGGCGCAAGCCCAGACCAAGGTTGAGCAGGTGATGGCTCACCTGGACGCCCACGAGTTGGTGAGCATTGACGAGCCGCACCTGGTGGGGATGGCCTGTTACCGGGTCTTGAAGGCAGCCGGAGATCCGCGGGCTGATGATCTGTTGGCGCAACTCTACCGGCTGCTGCAGGAGCAGGCCGCCGCGATTAAGGATGCGGTGAAACGAAAGAGGTTCTTGCAGGACGTACCGGCTAACCAGGCGCTATGCCAGGCGTGGGCGGACCGTCAGGCGTAGTTAGATATTTCAAATGTAACTGCTCAGGCCAGTCCCTTGCTGCGATGGAGAGTGGGGATTTGGGTTGTTTGGCGGGTGC
>DSAR01000575.1 GCA_011046405.1 Chloroflexota bacterium
ATTGAGATGATACTTGTCACTGTATCTTCTCAATAAGTTGGGGAGCTGTGGCCGGTCTCCCGACCGAGCCACAGCGGGCACGGTCAGGAGACCGGCCCGAGCGAGTTTGCCCCGGTTTATTGAGATGATACTTGTCACTTTACTTTGAGATAGGGGTTCTTTGGGATTTCGCATGGTCGCGGTGAGAAATTAGCCACGAATTGCACGAATCAACACGAAAACCCCAAAAATTAGTGACCATTCGTGTAATTCGTGGCGAAAAACTGACCATTTGCTAATCCAACCATGCGAACTACCAGAGAGCCGAGATAGGAAGAGACCAGGTCGCCGCTGCCCTGGTCTCTTCTGCCTTATTCTCTACTCCGGTTGCCATACCTCCCAAACCTTACCCACGAGATCTGGGCCGGGTTTGAGGGTCTTTGCGCCTGGCGTCCAGCCGGAGGGGGTCGCCTCTCCAGTCTCCCGGACGTGTTGGTAGGCGCGTATCTGGCGGATCAGCTCTTCTGGGTTGCGTCCAACTGGCGCGGTCAGCACTTCCATAGCCTGAATGACGCCATCGGGATCGATGAGGAACCGGCCTCGAATGTTCACACCGGCCGCCTCGTCGTATACCCCGTACACGGTTCCGATACGACCGCCCTGGTCAGAAAGCATCGGAAATGGTATGCCTCCCTCGACCATCTTGGACAGTTCTACCTCGTTCCAAATTTTGTGGGTGAAGCGACTGTCTACGCTCATCGCCAGCACCTCGACGCCCAGCTCCTGCAATTCCGGATATTTGATGGCAACTGCCGACAGTTCCGTCGGTCAGACGAAAGTGAAATCGCCGGGGTAGAAGCAGATGACCACCCACTGGCCTCGATAGTTCGAAAGTTTGATGTTCTTGAAACCCTCGCCGGCTACGTAGGCCGAGGTCTCGAAATCTGAGGCTTGTTTGCCCACGCGTGCTACAGTCATTTTCTGTTTTTCCTTTCCTGTTAACGGAACTCTGTCTGGGACGGCTGCTTCTTCTATCAGGGGGCCGGCTGCTGCTTGTACACAAGAATCAACTTCTGGCATGCTACCCACTCCTTTTTGCTCTAGACTTTCTCGAACATATCCTTGCCCACGCCACAGTCGGGGCATACCCAACTATCGGGCACGTCTTCAAAAGCCGTGCCTGGCTCCACGCCGTTATCGGGGTCGCCCTCTTCTGGATTGTACACGTATCCACATACCAAGCATTCCCATTTGTCCATCTTTTTTCCTCCTCGTTTTATTCTTTCAGATCGCGCCCAATACAGACACAAATGATAAAACGGCGTCACCAATCTTACAGGCTGGCGCCGCTACGTCACTTCATTGACCTCGGCGGCGCAGGCGGGGCAATAGCCACGATAGATGACCCGTTGGTCGATGATGTCGAATCCGCACCTGTGTTCCGGCGCCAGTTCGAGCGCATCAAAATCGTAGGGCACGTCTTCGACGCGAGCACAGTTCAGGCAGACCAGGTGGGCGTGGTTGCTCGTGTTGATGTCGTAGCGGCGCTCTCCCAACCCGAGATTCAACTCCGTCACGATGCCCATTTCGGTGAGCTCGTGGAGGGTGTTGTAGACGGTAGCGTGAGCGATGTCGGGCATCAATGCGCGGACTTTGCTGAGAATGTCGTCTGCAGTATGATGCCCATCGCTTTCCATCAGGATTTGGATGATCGCCCGGCGCTGGGGCGTCATTCGTCGACCATGGGCTTTCAGTTGTTGGTAAATCGAATTTGATGCTACCATATCTGTCAAGCTTTCCTTGAACAGCATACTTGATATCTGATGCGTGGTCACTGCAAATCCAGTGTTATTTATAACCACTATCAAATTGTAGCAATTATAATCTATTTCTGCACTTCTGTCAAGTTCGATGCTGGCGAGGGGAATTGGAGGAGGGAAGGGCGGCTGCTTGGCATTTGCGCCTTCATCGTATATAGTATACTCTACGACAGTATCCAGGTCAACCGATTGTTGTAGTTTCGTAACTGCTTAGGGCCTAACCAAGATGACACAGAAAACGATCCAAAGATTGCGGGCTACGTCTCTTTTCGCCGATCTTTCGGGAGCGACACTGGAGCAGATTAGCCGTGTAGCTTATGAGCGTCGTTATTCGCCTGGTGAGATTATCATCTTTGAAGGCGATCTCTGTCAATCGGTCTATTTTATCGTCGAGGGACAGGTGCGCGTGTATCGCCTGGCGTCCAATGCTCGTCAACAGATATTGCTTCAGTTGGGGCCAGGGGAGACGTTCAATGCTGTGCCGCCCTTTCGGCCTGCCGGGGGCAATCACGCGACGGTCGAGGCGCTGACCGACGTGACGTTGTATGCCATCGCCAGCGACGATTTCCGACGTTTGGTGGAGACGTGTGGTGAATTGGCCCTGGTTATTCTGAAGGATTTTGCCCACCGCTTGGACCACCTGACCAATCTGGTGGAGGATTTGTCGTTGCGCACCGTGCGGGAACGTCTGGCCCGTTTCCTCTTGGATCGGGCCGAAGCTGGCGCAGTCACGCGGCGGTGGACCCAAGAGGAGATCGCGGCTCAACTGGGGACAGTCCGTGATGTGGTCTGTCGTACGTTGCGAGCTTTTGCCGATGCCGAACTGACCCGCATGGAGCGACAGCAAATTGTGTTGCTCGACCGTGCAGGGTTGGAGGAAGAGGCGGGGGTTTGATTTTTAGTTTGCCGATCTGTTTGTGATACGAGGAGATAAATGATGAAAGCTACGAAAGATACGATGACACGAAGCGAGGCCCTGGAATTGATTCGAGAATACGGGTGTGAAGAGAACCACGTCCGTCACATGCTGGCTGTCGAGGCCGCGATGCGGGCCTACGCGCGGCGTTTCGATGAGGACGAGGAATTGTGGGGAGCCATCGGGCTGGTGCACGATTTCGATTACGAGCAATTCCCCGACGAGCATCCCCAATCCGGCGGGCGGATCCTGCGGGAAAAAGGCTACGCCGACCTCATCGTCAATACCATCCTCTCGCACGGCCATACCGGCGTGCCCCGCGATACCCGGATGGCCAAGGCTCTGCACGCCGTCGACGAGTTGACCGGCTTCATCGTGGCGGTCACGCTGGTCCGGCCATCCAAGGACGTGGGCGACGTGAAGATCAAGTCCATCCGCAAGAAGTGGAAGGATAAGCGCTTCGCCGCCGCCGTCGACCGGGAGGAAATCGCCCAGGCGGCCGACGACCTAGGCGTGGAGCTCTGGGAGCACGTCGGTGTGGTGTTGAAGGCCATGCAGGGCGTGGCGTCCGACATCGGCCTGGACGGGCAGATGGCTGAGTGAGTGGATCAAAACGCAAAATCTGCGTCCATATCAGAGTCTTGGCCACGAATGTCGGGTAGTGTACTTGCTTCTTTAGCAGAATTGTCTATCATGATGGGCCGTGAGACTCCGTGGTGTCGCAGATGGAACGAAAAGATGTTGAGTGACGTCTGTATGGTGTAAATGACTTTAAAAGGATTTAGCTCCAACGGCTTAGTTAATTTGACAATGGCACATTACAGCGCACAGCGGTTAAAACCGCGTGGCTACAGCGCGTAAAAATCACGCACTGCAAAACCTGCCTTCGCAGGTTAGTTTATAGTCGGCGTAGGCCGACTTTG
>DSAR01000065.1 GCA_011046405.1 Chloroflexota bacterium
CCCACCCGAGGCCCCACCCGAGGCCCCACCCGAGGCCTTCCCTAATCACGCAAAGCCCGACCGGTGAGGTGCAGGAAGACCGCCTCCAGGTTCGGCTCCTGGATCTCGACCGCCGTGATGCGCACGCCGGCGTCGTTGGCCGACTCGAACAGGCGCGGCAAGACGACGTTGCTATCGTCGACCAGGAGGTTCAACGTCCCATCCTCGGCCACGACCTGGTGCACGCCCTCGGCCGCCTGCCACCGGTCCATCACGCGGGCCGATTCGGCGTTGATGTCGAGCGTGATGCGGTCCAGCTCACCCACGATCTGTACCAGTTCGTCGTGGGTGCCGTAGGCGATGATCTCGCCGTGGTCCATGATGGCGATGTGGTCAGACAACTCCTGGGCCTCTTCCATGTAGTGGGTGGTGTAGAGCACCGTCGCGCCCTGGCGGTTGAGGTGCTTGACGTTGTCCAGGATGTTGCGCCTGCTCTGGGGGTCGATGCCCACCGTCGGTTCGTCCATGATGATCACCTGGGGCTCGTTCAGGAGCGCGACGCCGATGTTCAAGCGCCGTTTCATCCCGCCGGAGAACTTATCGACGCGCCCCTTCTGCCGGTCGGTCAGACCGATGACGTCCAGGACCTCGTCCACCCGGCGATGCAGGTCCTGGCCCCGCAGGCCATACATCTTGCCCCAGAAATCGAGGTTCTCCCGCGCCGATAGGTCCTCATACAGCGCGATCTCCTGGGGCACAACACCGATGGCCGCCTTGACCGCCATCTGGTCCCGCCGGACCGAATGGCCCATCACCAGGACGTCCCCCTGGGTGGGCGCCAGCAGGCAGGCGATCATCGAGATGCTCGTCGTCTTGCCGGCACCGTTGGGGCCCAGCAGGCTGAAGATCTCGCCGGTATGCACGTCGAAGTCGATCCCGCGAACGGCGTACACCTCGCCGAAGTCCTTGTGCAAGTCCTGCACTTGAATCGCTTTTCCGTTTTCGCTCATCCTAACTCCTTAAATTTCCTCCATCAACTGACTTTGAACGATCTCCTCCAGGGCGTTCACGTGGTCCTCGAACGCCTGGCGGCCCCGGGCCGTGACCCAGATCCACGTCTTGGGACGCCGGTCCTCGAACACCTTATCTATAGATACGTAACCGGCCTCCTCAAGTTTCTGCAAATGGGCGCTCAAGTTGCCGTCGGTCAGGTCGAGTAGATCCCGTAGAAAGACGAAGTCGACCCGCTCCCCGACGTCCAGGCTCACCAGCGCCGCCATGATGCGCAGGCGCGTCGGCTGGTGAATCAGGGTATCCAGCTCGGCCATCGGCTAATCCTCCTGCCGATTCCCCAGGCGTTTGAACAACAGCCCGCCTCCTCCCAACACGATCCCGCCAGAGATTCCCACGACCAGGTTAAAATAGTCGACTCCCAAAAGCGCGCCGATCACGCCGGAGGCTGCCAGCAACAGCCCACCGATGCTGATGAGCCAGTGGGTGAACAGACCGAACTGCACGTACCCCAGGGCGATGGTCAGCACGATCAGCAGGCTCAATTCTATGCCCGAGTCCAGCCCGAGCAACCAGACCAGCAAGCCGTCGAACACCCCCAGGGACAGCCACCAGAAAGCAATTAACCGCCAGATCGCACCGCCGGAGCGCACGCCATCGCGGCGGCTGGCCTGGGCCGCGAGCCAAACGGTGAGGATCATGCCCGTTCCGTTCACGACTATCCAGATCCAGTGGGCCAGCGCCGGGAACAGGTGCGTCCCCACGAAACCGAGGAACCAGGCGACGCCCCACACGATCATGATCTCGCCCCCGTACCTCTTCGTCGCTTGGCGGGTGCGCGCCATCACCTGGCGAATTGCCCGGAGATCGTCGGTCGCTTGTCTTTGCTCCACAGATTACCTCCTGTTATAAAGTACTTTGCATTGCAAAGTATTATACATATAAAAAATCATCCTGTCAAGATTTTGCTTTCTGTGCGTTCACTACCCGACATTCGTGGCCAAGAGCCTGATTTTCGATCACGAATCACACGAATGCTCGAATGTCACGAATGTCACGAATGTTTTTTGAAATTGGAAGCCAAAATTCGTGTTATTTGTCCATTTGTGACATTCGTGATCCAGAGATGTCGGGTAATAAATCTGTGCGTGGCGGATTGTGATCCCGGGGGGTAATGGAGGAAAAAGCACCCAGCAGTGACGGGATCTGTCCAACAAAAAATCGGGAAATCGGGACCAAAACACTTGACATCGTAAACAAGACATGGTATTATATCCAACGTGTTAGCAGTCTATGGTTTAGAGTGCTAATTCAAAAAAATGGGCTGGACAAAGATCAATCTCAAATTAGGAGGTAAAAGATGGCATTAAACATCAAGCCTATGGGTGATCGCGTAGTCATCGAGCCGCTGGAAGAGGATCAGGCCACCTTCGCTGGTGGACAACTGGTTCTTCCCGATACGGCCAAGGAGAAACCCCAACAGGGTAAAATCCTGGCCGTGGGGCCTGGAAGCCGTGACGAAGAAGGCAAGCGCATCCCCCTGGACGTCAGTGTTGGGGATACCGTCGTGTACGCCAAATACGCCGGCACATCTTTCAAGACCAAGGATGGGAAGGAAATCCTCTTCTTGAAGGAAAGCGATATTTTGGCTATTTTGGAATAAGTGAAATAACCTGATCTTTAAGGAGGAACAGATATGGCAAAGCAGTTAATTTTTGGTGAGGACGCTCGCCGTTCCCTCAAAAAAGGGATCGACGTTTTGGCGAACGCGGTTGTGACTACCCTGGGGCCCAAGGGGCGGAACGTGGCCCTGGACAAGAAGTGGGGCGCGCCCACGATCACCCACGATGGTGTGACCGTCGCCAAGGAAATTGAACTAGAGGAACCGTTCGAGAATATGGGCGCGCAGCTCCTGAAGGAAGCCGCGACGAAGACGAATGACATAGCCGGTGACGGCACCACCACTGCGACCCTATTGGCCCACACGATCATCACCGAGGGCATGAAGAACGTCGCTGCCGGTGCCAACTCGATGATGCTCAAACGCGGTATTTTGGCCGGCGCCGAGGCAGTCGTGAGCGCTATTGCCGATCAGTCTATTGAATTGTCCACCAAGAAGGAAATCGCCAACGTGGCCGCTATCTCCGCACAGGATCGCGAGATTGGTGAGTTGATCGCTGAGGTGATGGACAAGGTCGGCAAGGATGGCGTCATCACCGTGGAAGAAAGTAAGGGATTGGAATTTGAGATTGAGTACGTCGAGGGTATGCAATTCGACCGGGGCTACATCTCGCCCTATTTCGTCACCAGTCCTGAAGCGATGGAATCGGTCATCGACGAGCCTTATATCTTGATTCACGACAAGAAGATATCGGCTGCTCAAGACCTGGTGCCCATTTTGGAGAAATTGGTCCAACGCGGCGCCCGCAACCTGGTCGTCCTGGCGGAGGATATTGACGGCGAGGCGCTGGCAACGTTGGTGCTCAACAAGTTACGCGGCATGCTGAACTGCCTGGCGGTGAAGGCGCCCGGTTTCGGCGACCGCCGCAAGGCCATGTTGCGCGACATCGCCATTCTCACCGGCGGTAACGTGATCACCGAGGAAGAGGGGCGCAAGCTGGATAGCGTCACCATGGAAG
>DSAR01000429.1 GCA_011046405.1 Chloroflexota bacterium
CGTATATTCAAATATACGGATAGTTCAATATTCCACACATCTGTCATTGCCTCAATCGGAAGGGAGTCGGAAAATGAAAGTAGCCGTTGCATCGATGGGAACGATACCAGAGGCGTGGGTAGGCATCCGCTTCGGAAGATGTTCCCAATTCCTGGTCTTTGACCTGGAGACGACGGAAACGCCCCCATCGGACTTCGTCATCGTCAGCGTCCCCCCGAGCGCCGAGGAAGCAGCCCAGGCCAAGGATCCGGCGCGTGTGAGCCTGGCGGCCATCCGCGCCATCGCCGAGCAAGGGGTCTCGGTCGTCATCACTGGTCACATCAAGGACATCTGTCACGAGACGTTGTTGAATCTGGGCATCGACGTCATCGACGGCGTGGAAGGCATGACTGTCCAGGAGGCCATTGAACGATACCGAGCGACCGGCCTGGAGACACCCCAATCCCGCGTCGGCCTACCCACCCGCATCGCCGTCGCCGCCCAGGGGGAGGGACTAGAGACACCGCTGGAGATCAACTTCAGCACTTGCTCTGCCTTCATCCTGGTCGATCCGATAACGATGGCCTGGGAAGTCATCCAAATCGATCCGCGCACTGCCTCAGAAAGGGAAGAGGACATCAACGTGGAGGGAATCCGCACCGTGGTCCAGAGCGGCGCCACCGTGCTCATCACGCCTCACATCCACCCCGAATGTTGCATGGCGTTACGAGCCCTGGCTATCTCGGTCTACCTCGCCCCTGAGGGCGTGACGGTGCGCGAGGCGGTCGAACGATACGAGCAGGGCGAGCTAAAAGAATCGTTAACAACCCCCTTCAATTTCACAGATACAGGAGACAAGGCATGAAGATAGGCATACTCATCTTAGAAGGCCCCTACCAACACCAGGCCGCCGACTCAGCCTACCACTTCGTCAAAGCAGCGCTGGCCCGGGGACACACGATCACCGGCATCTTCCTCTACACCGACGGTGTCAACAACGCCAACGGGTACATCAAACCACCCGGCGAGCGCAACATCGGCGAGCGTTTCAGCGAACTAGCCGGGCAGGGCATCGACGTGATTGCCTGCACCGCCTGCGCCCGCTTTCGAGGCTTTCGACGCGATATGGTGGCGGAAAACGTCAAGCTAGGCGGATTGGGCGGCCTGGCCAATTACCTGAGAGAAGCCGATCGTTTCGTCACGTTTGGCGACTAGACCCCATGGAGAAACACACATGAGTGAAAAAGTAGCCGTCTTAATGCGCAAGGCCCCTTATGGCTCGGTCTACGCTGCTGAAGGATTCCGCTCGATGATGGGCATTGGCGTGTTCGAAATGGACATCACCGTCATCTTCGTCGACGATGGCGTCTACACCCTGATCAAGGGCCAGGAGCCCGGAGCGTTGGATATGAAACCCCTGGGTGAGGGCTTCCCGATGTTGCCCGATTTCGGCGTGGATAAATTCTACGTTCACGAGCAATCACTGAGCGAACGCGGATTGACCAGGGATGATCTGCTAATCGACGTAGAGATTGTGGACAGCGCCGGTGTCGCCCGCCTGCTCGAAGAGAGCGGCGCTATCCTTCCATTCTAACGCTTCCATTTTAAAGACAGGAGAAAGATATGCTGTATATGGTGAACAAATCCCCATTGATGTTCAACAACCTGGAATCGGCGCTGCGCATCGCGCCCGCCGACGCTCCGATCTTGTTATACGAAGATGGGGTGTACGCCGCCGTCAAGGGAGCGGCGTCGGAGGCGACGATCGAAAGCGCGTTGGAACGCCATCCCGTCTACGCCCTTAAGCCGGACATAGACGCCCGGGGGCTCACTGCCCTGGTCGACGGCATCGAAACGGTAGACTACGACGGGTTCGTTGCCTTGCTAGAAGCGCACCATGTGGCGCCTTGGTTATGATATGCAAAGAGATTTCGGAGGTAAAATAAAATGGACGTAAAAGTAGATCAAGTACAGGATTCTATCGGGCAATTGTGCCCTATGCCTATCGCCTTTTTGGCCAAGAACATAAAGAAACTGGAAACCGGGCAGGTGCTTGAGATCCAGGCCGACGACGAAGGCGCTCAAGCTGACATTCCGGCCTGGTGCGAACAGACCGGCAACGAGTTCCTGGGGCAAGAAGAGGACGACGACTTCTATCGCTACTACGTGCGAAAGACGGGGTAAGCGCTATGGCTAACGAAAGCAGCAAAGCGAGCATCGTCGTCTTCAGCGGCGATATGGACAAGATATTCGCAGCCCTCATCATCGCCACCGGCTGCGCGGCCGCTGGGATGGACACGACTCTCTTCTTCACCTTCTGGGGACTGAATGCGATCAAAACGGGGGAGCCGATCCAGGCCAAGAGCTTTTTGGGCAAGATGATGGGTATGCTAAACCGGGGCGGTATCCATCGTCTCAACCCATCCCGTTTCAGTTTCGGCGGCATCGGACGTATGCTCTTCAGCAAGATGATGGGCGACAAAAACGTGGCCTCGTTGGAAGAACTGCGACAGACCACCATCGACCTGGACGTGCATCTGCTGGCCTGCAAAATGAGCATGGACGTCCTGGAAATCACCCGCGACGACTTGATCCCCGAGGTGGAGGACGTCGTCGGGGTCGCCACCTTCGTCAAGGAAGCCGCTGGCTCACAGATTCAACTCTTTATCTGAGCCATTGGAGGACCAAGTGGAGCAAACGTTAACGGAAGAAATCAATCTCTTACACGCGCAAATCTGCCAGGGCTTAGCCGATCCCACGCGCATTCTCATCCTCTATCTACTGGACGAGCATCCCCATTACGTGACCGAACTGGCGGAGAAGTTGGACGCCACCCAACCCACCGTCTCGCGACACCTCAAGATGCTGAGAGAGCGGGGATTGGTCACGGCGGCACGTGAGGGCAATACCGTCCACTACGCCCTGCACGACCGGCGTGTGATCCAGGCCCTTGATCTGCTACGCGAAGTAATGGCCGATACGTTGGCGGAGCGGGCCGATCTGGCCGAGGCAGTTGCGCTCTAGCGCGTGGTTGTAAATCCGCTATGAAGGGCTTTACGAAGGTTTAATCACTCGATCGGTATAGCGACGCTTCTAACTCACCCAGGTGAACGCGCGCGGTGAGATCCAGGCTCACCGGGGAGACTGAAACGACGCGGTCGATGGCAAAGGCGTAGATATCAGAATCAGGCTCGACGCGGCTGGGGTCCGGGTGAGACATATAACCGATGGGCTTGGCTCCCATCTCTCGTTCTTCGGGAGAGGACGCCGTGGGAACAAAGTAGGAACGCCGCGAAATGCGGGTCAGCCGCCAGGGTGTAGCGGGCGTGGCATCGTCGGGCACGTCTATTTTCAACACATCGACGTCGAACGGCAGATCAGCGCTCAACACCCAGCGGGAAAAGTAGCGCGTGAAATGAATGGCGGCGCTAAAGTCCACGCCATCGGAGGGATTATAATGGGTTTCTTTGGGCGTCTGGAGAGAGACGGCGAGGGCAGGGACGCCGCTGACGGCGCCCTGCAACGCCGCTCCGACCGTCCCAGAGACGGTGACGTCTGCACCCAGGTTTTCACCGTAGTTGACGCCCGAGATGAGCAGCGCAGGCCTGGCAGGCAACAAACCCAGTAGCGCGCAGGCGACGACCATGGC
>DSAR01000067.1 GCA_011046405.1 Chloroflexota bacterium
GCACCACGTCATTCCATGGCAGCTTGCAGAAGCCGCACAACCCGAACCAGGTGCGGAACATCGGGAAGTAATGCAGTGCCTCTGCCTTATCCTCGAAGGTAGGCAACTGATTATTGACCATGTCCATGAAGATCAACCAGGCCTCGTCGTGCTGCGGGCCCTTGTTGGTCAGGCCGTAACCGCCCTGCTGGGCCAGCGATTCCTTGGTCAGGTACTCCGAGTACTCCAACCCCTTGGCCTCCATGCCGATATCCTGCACGAAATCGGGATCGGCGCCAAAGTGCTCGACGAAATGCGCCTTCATCTGACGAATGCCCTGGCCGAAGATCAGGCCGAAGCCCTCGCCCCGCGCCATCTGGTGCAGGACCTCTAACGCGGCCTCCGCATTGCCGAAGTTCAGCTCCAGGCCGCCGGTATCTTCCTGGCTGATCTGACCCGCCTCGTAACATTCCATCACGAAAGCCATTCCCGTGCCAAAGGAGATGGTGTCGATGCCGTAGGTATCGCAGTAGAAATTGATCTCCAGGATCACCCAGGGCTCGAAAATGCCGCAGTTCGACCCCACGCCGGCGATGGTCTCGTACTCGGGACCATCGACGATCACCTTTTGCCCCTTATATGGGCCGGTGTGCACCTCGTATTCATCCACGGCGTGGGCACAGGCCACGGTACAGCCGTACCAGCATCCATCGGGCAGGCCTTGGGTGTAACGAGCCTCCCAGACGTCGCCGTTGATCCTGGGGGTCTCAGGATGAGCGCCAAATTTATAGTTCATCACCGGGAGCAGATCGTAATCGTCCATAATCTGCACCAGGTAGGAGGTGCCCCGGTTGCGCATCCGGTTCTGCGTTGGATCGAACTTGGCGACCTCTTTCTGCATCTCCCGCCCGGTCTCGATCAGACGTCCCAGGTCAGCCGGGTGGTTGGAATTCCCCCGGACCGGGAAGGAGCGCACGATCAGGGCCTTGACGCGCTTGTCGCGGAAGACGGTGCCGATCCCGCCCCGCCCGGCCTGCTTGTAACGCAAGTCCTCACGCTTGCGATCGTACAGACTGAAGTTAAGACAGCCCATGTAGGAATGTTCGGCCGCCGTCCCGGCCGTCACGAAAGACAGCCAGTGCTTATCTTCCTCGTCCTCGGCGAAGTGCTCAATCAGCCACTGGCCCAGGAGGTGTGTATCAGTCGGGGCCTCTTCGGGCGCCTCCAGGATTTTGACTTGGCCGGCCGGGCCATCGACGAACACAAAGACATCCTTCTCCGCCTTGCCCTGTACCTCGATGGCGTCCCACCCGGCGAACTTGAGGTAAGGACCGTAATGCCCACCGACGTTGCTGTCGATAATGACGTGAGTCAACGGCGAGATAGCGGCGGCGATCGACTTCCCGGAACCGGGATACTGGGTGATGCCGCCACACGGGCCGGTGGAGATGACGATCTCGTTCTCGGGATCGTCCCATTTGGTATCGTCCTCGACCCCGTGCCAGAGCAACCATAGATCGAAACCGCGCCCACCGATGAACTTCTCCTTCATTTCCTTTGTGACCGGTTTGGCCGCGATACCGTTATCCGATAGATTGACGTACAGCGTCTGCCCGGCATACCCGCGCTCGATGCTTGGCGCCTCGTACGAGAACTCGGCCAGGACGCGGTCCTTCATTATCTGTTTTTCACTCATCTTATCCTCCAATTTCGCTATTCTGCCTTGAACGCTGGCAGCGGTTCCTCGACCTCGACGATTGCCAATGCATCGACGGGGCATTCGTCGGCGCACTTGCCACAGGCAATGCACTTGAACGGTTCTGTCCTGTCCTCGTGGGTATACATCACCAGGTACGGGCAGAATCCCACGCACGAGAGACAGCCGACGCACAATTTCTCCCGTAGACGTACAATGCCCCGCTTATCCCGGTAAAGGGCCTCGGCGGGGCAAACGTCGATGCAGGCGCCACATTGATTGCAGAAGGTCGCGTAAAAGCCCCCTTCGTCATTCTCGTGAATGCGCGTTCTGGACTTTTCGGCATCGGTGACCTTGAACCAGGTTTCGGAGCAGACCTCCTCACAGGTGCGACAACCGATGCAGCGTTCCTGCTTATAAGATAGAACTTTCATCATGTGTACATTCTCCCTTAAACAAAAGTTATGCGCTCTTCTCATAAAGGGAAAACGAAGCAAATCCAAGGGGGTTTAAACGCACGAGGTTGCCCGCTGCACGGTTTGTTGCGCACATCAGCGGACGTATCTTCTCAATAAGTTGGGGAGCTGTGGCCGGTCTCCCGACCGAGCCACAGCGGGCACGGTCAGGAGACCGGCCCGAGCGAGTTTGCCCCGGTTTATTGAGATGATACAGCGGCCGCAAGATCACTGTCCGCCCCAGCTTCGTTTTCCTTGAATTCATCTACGGGCGTTCTGAGCCATTTTAAGCGTTTGCGCTTGCGATTTGCTTCGAAGACCCGTAAAGCCAACGCTTTGCTAACAGCCATTGTATCACACCCAAATCGAAAGCCCAAGTGTCAGTCTGCCTAATCTGATGGTGTCATGTCTCTTGAACACAAGGGGACAGACCTGACAGCGTTTGGAAACCTATGTCAGGTCTGTCACTTGACCTTTCGGCTTCCTAGGCCATCTTATATCGTTCTGAGTAGACTCTCTGGCGCGGGACTCCCATCGCGTCCAGGGCCTTTTCCATCGCCTCGATCATGGGTAGGGGACCACAGATGAAATACGTACACGTCTCATCCCCACAGGCGGTATGCCGTTCCAGCACCTCCCGGTTGATAAACCCAGTCTCCCCCTCCCATCCCTCGGGAGGATTGTCCAGGACGTGAATCACCTCGAGGTCGAGCCTCTCCTCCAGTTCTTCGAGTTCCTCCCGGAAGATGATCTCTTCCCAAGAGGGATTGCCGTAGAAAAAATGCACGGGCCCCTGGAAATCGCGATCGGCGAGGGTGCGCAGCATACTCATAATGGGCGCAGAACCGATGCCGCCAGCGATGAAGACGTAACTGGTGCTCGCGTGTTCAAAGACGTCGAAGGTGCCATAGGGGCCGTCGACGTAAACCGGCGTTCCGACAGGTAGATCACCGATACCGCTGGTAAAATCGCCCAGTTCCTTGATGGAAAAAGCGAGGCATCCCAAGGCCTCGGCGCTGGAGGCGAAGGAAAAGGGATGTTCCTTGATCAAGAAGGGGGAATGACCGATACTAAGCCACGCCACCTGGCTGGCTCGAAAGTCCAATCCTTCGTGGCCGACCGGTTCGATGACCAGCGTCCAGGTCTTCCCGCGCTCTTTGATGACCTCCACGACCTGGTAAGGGCGTTGCAACAACGTCCAGGGCTTGATCACCCGGATATAGAGGAGCACGCTTCCCCAGAGGACTGCCATGACGATCCACAACACGCGTTGGAGAGGAACAGCGGTGTAATAGTTGACGTTCAAGATGTGATATAACGCCAGGCCCATGATGATGACCGAAAAGACGTCGTGCCAGATGCGCCAGGTCTCGTACTTGATCCTCAACGAGACACGCCAAACCGACGTGACGATGATCGAGATCAGGGCCAGGATAGCCACGACCCCCGCCCGCGCTCGCCAGGGCGCGGTAAAGAGGTTGAGCAGACGCAGGGTATA
>DSAR01000509.1 GCA_011046405.1 Chloroflexota bacterium
ACCAATATACCAATTTACCAATATACCAATTTACCAATATACCGACACGAGGAGATGTGAATCGATGACAACCCACGTCAAACCGCAACGAGGCTTAAGCACCATGCCGCCGTATAAGCCGGGCAAGCCGATCGAAGAGGTGCAAAGGGAATACGGCATCCAGGACGTCATCAAGCTGGCGTCTAACGAGAATCCCTTGGGACCTTCGCCCAAAGCGGTGGAGGCGATCCGGGACGCCCTCTCTGAAATCAACCTCTATCCCGATTCGATGAGTTACAACCTGCGACAGGCCATCGCCGAGCACCTGGGCGTCCGGCGCGAGCAGGTGGCCGTCGGCAATGGCGCCGACGGAATCATCATGCAGACATGTATGGCCTACCTGGACGACGACTGCGAGCTCCTCGTCAGTCAGTCCTCGTTCCCGGTCTACGACAAGTTCGCCCTCGCGATGCGGGCCACGCTGGTCAAGACCCCGTTGACGGCCGACTATCGCCTGGATCTGGAAGCGATGGCGGACGCCATCACCGACAGGACCAAGCTGATCATCGTCTGCAATCCCAATAACCCCACGGGGACCATCGTGCTGACCGACAAGGTGGCGGCCTTCATGGCGCGGGTGCCCGACAGCGCGCTGGTCATCTTCGACGAGGCCTACTACGAGTTCGTCGACGACGCGCGCTATCCCGACACGCTCCAGTACGTGCTGGAAGGCCGGGAAAACGTCATAGTCATGCGCACCCTTTCCAAGGCCTACGGGCTGGCCGGCGTGCGCCTGGGATACGGCGTCGCGGACCCGACGGTCCTGGCGCCGCTCTACCAGGTCAAGGGGGTATTCGAGGTCAATCGGCTGGCCCAGGCCGCCGGCATCGCCGCGCTGCAAGACGAAGCATTCCTGAAAAAGTCGATCGCGGCCAACCGGGCCGGCCAGCAGTACCTGTACCGCGCCTTCGAACGACTGGGCCTGGATTACGTACCCGGCTACGGGAACTTCGTCCTGGTCGAGTTCGGCCCCCAGGCGCTGGACGTCCAGGAACGCTTGCTGGCCCAGGGCATCATCGTCCGCCCGTGCGTCAACTACGACCTGCCCACCTTCCTGCGCATCTCGGTGGGGGACGAGGACCAGAACGCCCGGCTGGTCGAGGCGCTCGAAAACGTGCTGTAGAGAGCCAGCGAGGAAACAAACAAATAGGGGGAGGCCTACAGTGCAGTACAACAGACAATTTCGGCCGTGCTACACGTCTTCGATGTAGCGGATAACCGCCCACAAAGTTCAGAGCAGGTAGAGAAACGCCTGGAAGAACAGGCCCAGCGGTTGGAACAGATCGCGTTCGACTATTCTGTGGAAGACAACAAGGATGCGCCTGGCAAATTCAGGTGTCAAATTGAAGATGTGTCCAGCACCCCGATGCTTTCATCTCCGACTCCCTACCCGGAGCTGCTGATCTCTTAGCGCCGAGCTTGCTGGTCAAGTTGCGTACCTCAATTTTTCTCCGTGTTCTCGGTGGCTCTGTGCTAAGATGACCTTTTTTCAGTAGAGTCAGTTGTAACTTACAGGAAAGTGATCCGAGTTACTGCTTAACCATATATGATGGTTTCCACAGCACAACTCGGAGCACCAGGCACAGGGCTACTACGACGATGGCCGAGAGGAAAGCCATCACCCCATTCGTCGCCTGTCCGACGAAGTAGAGCGTGACTGCCAACAGGATCGCGACCCCCAGAATCCAAACCGGGTTCAGATAGGCGCCGCCTTCCCGGAGGCGGGCGACGACCTCGCCGATAGCACCGGGATTTCCCTGGACTTTCTTGAGTACTTTTTCCTCTAACTTTTCGGGCCGGGCTAGACCATCCCGGTCGACCTGTGTCCATAGTATCGTGCGAATCTCGTCGTCCGGTAGAGGATCAAGCTCGACGCGACTGAAATTCCCCATAATGGGCGTCAGGGCGCCCAGATTGTCGCTCGATGCGGCCGCCAGGATCGTCGCGACCTGGGTGAGTTCTTGCAAGATGGGGATTTCGGCGAGCGATATCATATCCAGGTCGTCCACGATGAGCACGTAACCACGACTGTATAGGGCGTCACAGACCAATGTGACGATGTCGTCGGTTTGCCAGTTGCCTAGCTTTCGATAGACGGTTTCGCTGTCGTCCCCGTCGCGTAAGGTGAGGTGGCGGCGCTGGTGAAGCGTGCGGGCCACGGTGCGCAACGCGGCCTTGGCTGACTTGAATCCATCCAGGTAGATGGCCGCGTCTGGCGCGAGCAGGTGGTCGCGGGTATAGCGCAAAAGATGGGATTTGCCGATACCGGGAGGGCCGACGACGAGGACGTCACGGTGCTGTTCCAGGGAACGTGTAATCGCCGTTATCTCCTGTTTGCGCCCGTGAATGTGTCGCGTTTGACGCGCATCCTGTACCTGGGTGCCAGTCCCGGTGATCGTGAACTGCACTTCTTGCAAGAGGGGCATCGAGACCACTCGAGCCGCCATCACCCGGATCACGCTGCCATCCCGCGCGCCCAATTCCCCAAAGCTGAACTGCGGGTCGATGGCTCGATTCTGCTCCAGGATGAGATGGCAGTCCTCCTCGCCCAACCCCAATTGCTGGACGATGAGCGGCAGCATATCTTTGACCGGTACGTCCTGGGAGACTTCCAGATCTCCCAGGCTTTGATTGTTGATGTCTTCGAAATGGAGTCGGATGATAGACATGGCGCCCTCCGGTTATTGGATCATCGTCTTGGACAGCGCGAGGACGGTGGCGATGACGTCGTTTTCGCCCACGTAACGCGTCTGGCCGGTCGCCTCCACCAGGCCGGAGGCCGAATCCCGGAGCGTGAAAGCGCCGGGAGTGCTGGCCGAGCGCAGGCTGATCACGGCATTGGCATTGAAGGTCATGTCGCGGCTGAGACGATTTGAATCGCTCTCCACCGTGACCATCAACACGTCGGCGAGGGCCTCGGGTTCCTCGGCGATGAGTTGGAGCGACTCGGCAATCTCATGCCCATACTGGGGGTGACGAATCGCTTGCCCCACGTCGTCGACGACGATCAAGGTGCGGGGACTGCCTGGATCCACCTTCCGCTTGCCTTCGGCCAGCAACTGCTGGTAGCGGGCGGGCAGGTCACGCGCCGCCGTACGCAGGAGATTGACCCACTCGCTCATCTCGCTCGCGTCGTGATAGATAACGCCAGGTAGTTGGGCGTAGGGGGCCAGGTCGCTCCCTTTGCCGTCCAGGAGGATGCGGGTGCTGAAGCTGGGGTCACGCAGGGCCCGCTGGAGCAAGCCATGCAGGACGGTCGATTTACCCGAGCGCTCCGGGCCAGCCACGACGATCTGTGCGCCCTGAGCAGCAAAGAGATTGGGCAGCGTCACACTGACCGGCCCCGCACAAGACGATGTGCTGGGAGGCGGCGTATTTTTAGCAGCGATGCGTTCGCGCAGGCGTGGCCCCCCGGCGGCAACCAGGACAGCTGCCCCGCCGGAGAAGAGCAGGATCAACCAGGTGGATGGCGCAGGCATATCCGTCACCGTACTGGAGAGTTGTTGCAAGACAGACACTGGCGTCGGCGTGGGCGTCGGGGTCGGCGTATGGGTCGGCGTCGATGTGGACGTCGGCGTAGG
>DSAR01000242.1 GCA_011046405.1 Chloroflexota bacterium
ATCAATGAAGTGAACGCGATGCGCGGGAATAAACCCATTACGCATATCCAACTTGACCGGGTCGTAAGGCGCAAAAAAGTCCGAGAAGAGCGCCAGCACCATCAGGGTGAGGACCATCAACCCGCCGATAATGGCGATTTTGCTTTTGCGGAATCTGCGCCAGACCAGGTTGAAGTAACTCTCGTGCTCCTCGGCTTGCAGCTCGGCGACTTCGATCTTGATCGGTTCGAGCGTTTTCGATTGTTCTCGATTCATCTTTGTCCTCACTTCTGCCCAAAAGCCTGAAACTGCTCGCAGTTTAGTTGAGCTTGATGCGCGGATCGACCAGGGCCAGCACAATGTCGGCGATCAGGTTGCCGGCGATCAGCAGGACGCTGTAGACGAGCAAAAAACCCCCAGAAACGTAGATGTCCTGGCTCACCAGTGAGTTGTAGAACATCGGCGCCAGGGAGGGCATATTCAAGACGATAGCGGCTTCCAGTTCACCCTGCAACATGTAGGGCAAGACGGTGCCCTGGTACATAATGATGGGGTGCAGCGCGTTGGGCACGGCGTGCTTATTGATGACTTTGGTTTCGCGCAATCCCTTGGAGCGGGCCGTGGTGACGTACTGCGCGTTGAGCACGTCCAGCAGATTGCCGCGCATCACCCGCATATTCCGCGCAATGCCGCCGAAGCCGGCGATCGCAATCACCGGCCAGGTGTGCAGCAGAATATCCACGAATTTCGCCCACGACATCGGGGCAAAGGAGTAAATCGGCGACGTAAAGCGATTGACGTAAGGTACCTTCCACCGGATCACGAGCAGATAGACCAGGATAATCGCCAGGAAAAAACGCGGCGCGGCTGTGCCAATGAAGGCAAACACGGTAGCAAGGTTATCCCCCAGGCTGTATTTATGTGTGGCAGAATAAATGCCGATGACTACGCCAAATAAGGTCGAGATCAAGTGGGCCGCAGCCGCCAGGAACAGCGTGCGCGGCAATCGCTCCGCGATAAGCTCTCCAACGTCCTGTTTGTACGCGAAAGAATAACCGAATTTGCCCTCGGTGACGATCCCCTTGACCCAACGGTAATATTGCTCATAGACCGGTCGATCCAATCCATACGTCTTGCGGTATTCGTTGGCTGCCTTTTCAGCCTCTTCCGCCGGCAGGTTGGCCTGATTCATCAAATAACTCTGGTACGCCGACGCGAAATCGCCGGGCGGCAATTGAATGATCACGAAAGAGACAATCGAAATGCCGATCAACAAAGGAATCGAAATGAGCAAACGCCGCAAAATGTAATTAATCATCATACCTCCCACAAATCCCCTCTTAAAACGCCGCCCCCTGGGGATGACTGGGGAGGAGACATCGTCTCCCCCCCAGTGTGACGGATACGTTTAATACGTCGGGTACGGGAAATCCACACCGGGCAATTTGCCGGGATAGATTTCCTGTTGGCCCAACGCCCAGCGGTCGGCTGACTCGAGCCAGATTTGTTCAGGCAAGAAGTTGTTGAAGTCCCACTGGTACAGGAAGGGCGGCGTACCGATGGGCACGTTCTTGAAATACTTGTTCAACATCAACCCATAGCGCCCGACAACCAAGCCGACGGAGTAGACGTTCTCGGTGTGGAGGCGGTTATATGCGGACATCAACTCGAATTGCTTATCGAAGTCGATCTCCAACAAGAATTTATCGGCAATGGCGATCATCTCCTTCTCGAAGTCCTGATACTCCGCGGGCTGATCGCCGATGCGGTGCCAGCCGAATTCTTTGGTCACAGGCGCAAAGTCCTTGGGACGCGCGTTGGGAGTCGCCCAAACCTGACCGGGGCGCGCGACGCGCAATTCCCAGGTGCCGTTGGTTGAAGCTTCGTTCTGGGCCAGGCCGGTAAGGATGCGGAAGTTGACCTGGATACCGACGTCACGGAACATCAACACCAGTGCAGGGCCGAGGGTGGCACCAGCCGAGATATCTTCCCACGTCGTCATGGCAATCTCGACGTTCTTGCCCGCCATAGGCCCTTCGGTCCAGTTCAGGATGCCATCCCCGTCGGTGTCCTCGAGTCCGATATCCGCCAGCAGCGCGCGCGAGGTATCAGGGGAGAAGGGGAAGTACACGACCGAGCCTCTGTCGAAGAACTGCGATCCGGGGAAGAGGCCACCGGGCCAGGGACGGAAGAACGGGCCATTGGCCATAGAACGCGCCAGACCGTCACGGTCAATGGCTTGGGTCAAGGCGCGGCGGAAACGTACATCGCGCAGCAAGTCGCGCACCGCCGCATCGCGGTCGCCGGTCACACCCAGGTACTTGGATTGGTTGATCTCCAGGTTGAAGCCCAAGGTCTCCGGTCCCCACTCGACCCGGAAGGGCGCAGTGGGATCCATCGCCTGACGCACGGTTTCATCGAAGGTTTCCGGGTTCTCTACGTTGGCATGATCCGCCGTCCCGGCAATGGTGTTAAGCGTGCGCACCACACCCGTCTGAGCGTAAGTCCATTGCACCTCATCCAGATAGGGCAACTGGCACCCATTCTCGTCCACCTTCCAGTAGTAGGGATTGCGACGCATCACCATAAACTCGTCGGTCTTGTACTCCACGGGCACCCACGGTCCCATCGTGACGGTGGGCAGCGTGTTGGGCGGCATAGCGTCACGGTATGCCTGGTAGTTGGTATCGGAATTGTACTTGGGATGCAGCGGCTTCAAGATGTGCGACGGTCCCGGCGAGAAGATAAGGTTGGTCATGTTGTAGAGTTGGGTGAGTGGGAAGGGTGCGGGGAAGGTCCAACGGATGGTGTATTTATCCAGCGCTTCTAGCTCGATGGGTTCATCTTCGATCGTCCAGAAGCTCGCCTGTGTCCAGGAATTAACCTGGGGATCGAGGATATTGTCCTCCCACAGGAACATAATGTCGTCGCTGGTGAATTCGACGCCGTCGGACCACTTCGCACCCTCGATCAGGTGCATCGTCAACTGGTAACCATCATCGGACCACTCCCAGGATTTGGCGAGTTGCGGCAACGGGCTGACGTCCTCGGTCAGGAACATCGGGCCGGTGGCCAGCGGCTCTTCCTGCACGATGGCCTCGATGCCGAACCACCCCTGGCTAACCCCGGCCATGTAGTTCCACCCCTCGGTAGGGGCGGCCCACACACCGCGCCATACACCACCGTACTCACCGATACCATCAGACATAAAAGCGCCCTTGTAGACGTAGGGTTCCTTGGGCAGGCGCTCTTCCACGGGGGGCAGTTGGCCCTGGTTGACCAGGTCCGTGACCCACGCCGGTTCGCAGTAGCTATCAAAGGCGCGGAATTCGACGATTTCGTTGACGGCAAAAGTCTGCGGTTCCCGTCCGCCGGCCATCAGCGGGGCTTCAGGGTAAGGAATCGCGCCGGGCAGGAGCATCTTCTCAATCTCAACCTCGACGGTCCTTTCCACTTCCACCCGTTTTTCGACTTCGACCTCGACGGTCTTGACGACTTCGCGTTCAACTTCAACGGTCTTGATGACCTCAACCCCAACTGTTTTAGGGGTACAGGCTGCCAGCGTTGCCACGATCAGGCATAGCGACAGCACACTCGAAATGATTCTCCTCATGGTGTAACACTCCTTTCAATGA